>JAKZVK010000515.1:0-2759 GCA_047516085.1 Bryobacterales bacterium | reverse complement strand
GGAACAACTACAGCTTCTTCACGTCGACGTACTTCACGCCGACGGTCTTGCCGCCGCGGACGAGCCTCGCCTCGAGCAGCCCCGGCCCCGGCCCCAGCGTCACGTTTGCGAATGTCACCGACTCGCCGCCCCGTGTAAAGGACTTGCTCTGCTTGGCGTCGCCTAGCTTGAACTCGGCGCGGCCGGCGGTCTCTTGTTGCGGGAAGCGAAAGCGGATCTCATAGTCGCCCGGCGACGCAACCTCGATCTCCCAATAGCCCAAGTTCTGGTCACCGTAGCCGTCGGGACCCACGATGCGCCAGTCCTGGCGGGTGAGGATGACGGGGTTCTCGTGCTCGGTCCCCAGCGGAATCCTGGGCGGGTCGTAACCGCGCGTCGAAGACACGTCGTCGAACCACGCTTCGTAACCCGCCTTCAGGCGCGCAACCACGTCGGGTTCTTGCTCGGCGAGGTTGTTCTGCTCACCCACGTCGGCTTCGAGGTCGTACAGTTCGAACACGGGTTTGGCAGGCATCGGTTGGCCGAAGCTCTTCGGTTGCACGAGCTTGTAGCGCTGCGTCACCGCCGCGAAGTTGCGGTAACGCTGAGGCTCGTTGCCGCGATGCGATTGCAGGTAAAGGGTCCGCTCCGCAACCGGCGCGTTCGCGTCGAGCAACCGCGGCAGCAAACTCACGCCGTCGATCTGGTGGTCGGCTGGTAGGGCCACGCCTGCCGCTTCAAGCATCGTGGGCAGCACGTCGATGTGGGCGGCGATACGCTCTTCGGTACGCAGTTCGAGTTTCGCCGGCCATCGCACCAGGAACGGCACGCGAATCCCGCCTTCGTACACACTGGCCTTCTGGTCACGCAGGCCCGCCGTGAAGCGCTGCGTGGTGGGGCCGTTGTCGGTCATGAAAACGACGATCGTGTTCTCGGCCAGGCCCAGCCGGTCGAGGCGGTCGAGCAACCGGCCGACGTTCTCGTCGATGTTGGTGATCATCCCGTAGATGCGAGCGTCCTTGTCGTTGAGACCCTTCGCGCGGTAGGGCTCGATGTAGGACTCCGGCACGTCGTAGGGCGAGTGGGGTGCGTTCGTCGGGATGTAGGCGAAGAAGGGCTGGTCGCGGCTTTGCTCGATGAACATCATTGCCGTGTTGAAGAAGATGTCGGTGCAATAGCCTTTGTAGGGCTTCTGCTGGCCGTTGAGCTGCAGGATCGGGTCGAAGTAGCTCGTCCCGGGCGGGTCGGACGGCTGCCCGATCCCGCCTCCCTTGTGAACCAACGCTTCCTGAAAACCTTGGTCGATGGCCCGCAGGGGGTAGTTGTCGCCGAGGTGCCATTTGCCGAAGATGCCCGTCCGGTAGCCCGCTTCGCCGAGCATCTCGGCCAACGTAACTTCGTCGGAATGCATCATCGCCCGCCCGATGTAGGTATCAACGACGCCGGTGCGGTAGTTGTAGCGCCCGGTCATCAGGCTGGCCCGCGTCGGCGCACAGACGGGCGACACGTAGAACCGCGTGAGGTCGACGCTCTCGCCGGCAAGCCGGTCGAGGTTGGGAGTCTGCAAGACATCGTCGCCGCGCGAGCCGAGCTGAGCCCAGCCCTGGTCGTCGGTGATGATCAGGACGATGTTCGGCGGCCGCTCGGTGGACGTCTCTTCCTCCGCCGCACCACAGCCGGAGAAGACCACCGGCAAGAAGGCAAGCGACAGCAGGCCGGCCATACGGGCCCGGTGGAAGCGGTGTTTCCGTTTAGGCATGGAGACTAATCACAAAGAACATCGGGCAAGAAAAGTGGGCCGTTGGGATGGCGTGTCCAAGCGTTCGCCGACGGAGCAGGAGACGTCGTTTCACGGCTGAGACGTCTACGCTTCGCCCAACGCAGGGGCGTAGCGTGGTAGGCCCCGCTTAGCCGTAATCGGGGTCAGTGTAGCACCCGGCGCCGCCGCGCTAGACCCACTTCAGGGCGCCCTGCCGGAAGATCCAAACGTACCCGACGATCAAGATGCCCAGGAACACCAGCATCTCGATCAGGCCGAACAGCCCCAGCACGTGGTACTGGATGGCCCAGGGGATGAGGAAGATCGTTTCGACGTCAAAGATGACGAACAGGATGGCGACGAGGTAGAAACGAATCGAGTAGCGTCCGCGGGTATCGGTGTCGACGGGGATGCCGCACTCATAGGCTTCGAGCTTGGTCTTGTTCGGCGCGCTAGGCCGCACCAGCTTGGCCGCGAGCAGCGTCACTACCGGAAACGCGACCGCGATCACCAGAAAGACCAAGATTGGGATGTAACCGCGCGGCATAGATCACCAATATAACATGTGCGGCAGGTACGGCTTCGAGCGCGGACTTCCGTCGGCGCCGCGCCGGGGTGGACGCAGCGGTCCACCCCTACACCGTGAACCGTTGCCTGGATAGGGTTATCTTGTAGCCTACGAACTTCCAATGAACGCGGCGCTGATCATTCCGGCTCTGAATGAGGAGCAATCGATCGGCCGGGTGCTCGATGAGATCCCGGCGGGGCTCTACTTGACGGTCTTCGTGGTGGACAACGGTTCGAGCGATCGCACGGCGGTCGTCGCCGAGGCCCATGGAGCACGCGTTCTCGTCGAGCCCCGGCGGGGTTACGGCAACGCTTGCTTGCGCGCGATGGCGGAGTTGAGCCCGCAAACCGAGATCGTGGTGTTCATGGACGGTGATGGCGGCGACATCGCCGGGGAAGCCGGCGTGCTGATCGACCCCATCGCCCGCGGCGAGGCGGATTTCGTCCTCGGCTC
>JAKZVK010000514.1:0-3306 GCA_047516085.1 Bryobacterales bacterium | reverse complement strand
GCCCCCGGCTGGCAGTATCAAAGCAAATCGTCTTGAGCCGGGAAGGAAGCTCCCGTCGCCTCTGCCGATGCACAATCCTTTGCGTGGCTTTGTCAAATTAACCGGATTCACTACGAGATCTCGATCAATTGTCGATGGCTGTGCGTTACAGGATCTTTCAGAGAGGCCGGAGCCAGACGTCCTTGGAATGCCTTTCGTACAGCCTATCCCGATACTCTCGGCCGCGTGCCTTGTTGGTTTCGACATGCATTCGGGCGGGGGTCAGCTGGACGTGCAAATGGAGCCGGTGAACCATGGCGAACCGCGATGGCAATCCGCTTGTCGGACCTCGATCCGATATGGATGACCCTGCCTATGTCGCCCGTCCATGGCCCAACGAAACGCTTGCTGCCGGCCTAGGCCGCCCTGGCTCGACCAACGGATCGCGGTCGGGAGAGGACCGGCATACCCCTACATTCCCGCATTTCCCGTTCCGAATGCATTCAGAACTTCATTCCGGAAGAACCCTTCCGAAACCAAGAACGCCGCTAACCCATTGGATTAGTGGCGTTTTTTTGTGGTTGCAGGGGTAGGATTTGAACCTATAGCGAGGTCCCCGTCCTCCCCGAAGCCGTACGCGTCACCTGCCGCCGATATAGGGATTCCGTAATCCGGTCTCAGCCTCAATTCGGCGTGCACGTTCAAGCTCCCACTCATAGGGTGGGTCCGCTTGGTGCCAGCCGCGCAGTTCGTCTCTCGTCATCCGCACGTCAACCGCGTAGCGATCCGCCATGTAGAGCATCGCCCGGGCAACCTCGCCACGGACGTGCTTCGTCGGTTCGGCAACCTTCGGCTTCCCACCGACCTCGAAATCGCATGTCCCGTACGCTCGAGGCTCGCCTGCGACCGTCCCGTAGGGATGGGCCGAGCGGTCTCCGTTCACTTCCCCTCCTGCCGGGAAGAGGTTATGCGGGTCGTTGTGCGCCGATTGGAATTCCGGGTCCACGCCTGGCACGAGACAGCACTTCCTGCCCTTCAAGGGCTTGCCATTCTTCTTTGTCCCGCACAGCTGGTGGCCGGTCTTCCAACACGTCCGATGAGAGCCGAACCACGACGCCGGCACCACATGCTCCCATTCGACGCGGTCAGATCGCTTCTCATTCTTCCGTGCCTCGAGACCACAGGCTTCGCGCTCAACGTCGCCGCCTGATCGGCCCCTGCGCACGTAGGGGCATCCGCAGTAAAGAGTCCGGAGGTGGCCGATCTCCTCGTGGATCCCTGCGAGCAGCTTCTTGGCCGCATCGAACCTTTCAGGAGACTGCGCGGAGGTCGGTCCCGCCAAAATCGGGAGAAACAGAGCGACCAGAGTCCAGAGCTTCACTGTCCTGCTCAGGCACCCGAAGTCACTAATGTGATGGCCCCGCTCTACTGTAGAAGGCAGCTTTGGGCTTGGCGTCACTTCTTGATCTCAGCGAACTTCTGGACAGCCTTGGGAGCGAACGCAGCAACCAAGAAGTACAACACCAGTTCTGTATTTCCACTTCCTGAGCCCCATCCGAAGACCTCGACGAAAGCCAGGCCCCCAGCGACAAGCAAAGCCAACATCGACATCAGCCGCATCGACGACGGATTTCCCTGGTCGTCCGAAAACCAACCCTTGCCGCCGCTTTGAGGTTGCTTGTCCGAATCCGTATCTGCCATTTCCGTATCCGTACTTGTGAACAGTCGCTATCCAGATGGCAGTCCTCAATTCCGGGACCGCGGCTCATCCAAGATACGCGACAATCAGGATCATCCTAACATACCATATATGGTGTTTGGCGATCATATGGCAACCCCCCTCTCGACCATGCCGCAGCACAGACATCTTCGGGGGTACCGACCGAAACGCTCTGCGGGCGATGCCGTCCAGGCGGTCCACAAGCTTCTCTGTCGCGGCTACACGGACGTGGTTGACGCGGATTTGTCCAAGTACTTCGATACGATTCCCCATGTGTTAACGGCGGAGAGAGAATGTATAGAACCCAAGCTGCGACAAACGCCGACGGTTGGCGACTAGATTTCGATAACTAGCTGTTGTTATTGGTATTTTCCTTTCCTTTCCTGCCTTCTGCCCCTTGCATCGCCGCCACGGATCGTCTCAAATAGCCCCGGATTTGATGTCGCTCGATTGCGGTTTGATTACTGACATTCGGGCCGATGGAGACCGCGGGAGGAAAGCGTTTCTATATCTGGTGTCTGCATGGCGTCATTGGTCCCGATCTGTGGTCAACCCGCGGTTACCGCGTCTCGCCGGCGTTCACTGCATCCCTGAGCGCCTTTGCCGCGACCCATGGCCTTGCCCGCCGCCGGGCGCCTACCAGCGCAAGGTCAGGCGCAGCCCCACCGTGTGCTCCGGCGGGGTATCGTCGTTGGCGCTCTCGCGCCGCCGCGTCTCCAGCGAGAACTCAAGCGACCCGATGTCGCCGCGCCGCCGGTCGCGCACGAACCGCCAGGCCAGGCTGTAGTCCCGGTGGCCCGCCGACATCCCGAACCCGACCTCAGGCGTCGCGGTGAAGCGGTTCCCGAAGGTCCCGAAGCCGTAGCCCAGCTGCAGCTCCAGGCGCCGGCGCTCCAATTCGTCGCCGTTGTCGTTCGCCGCCAGCCCCGCCAGCGTGGTGCGGCCCAGCAGCGCGTCCGCCCCGCCTCGCGCCGAGACGCCCATGGTCTGGCTCAGCGTCAGGCTCGGGCCCCGGTCCGAGCCCGGCGTCGGATCCCAGCCGAACGACCCCGCAATGCCGCGCTGGCGGAACCCGGCGCTCTCGTGGGTCAGCAGGCCGCGCCCGCTCACCTCCGCCCGCAGCCCGGTCCCCGGGTCCGACCAGGCCAGCCCGCCGCCGAGGTCGAGCCCGAACCCGGTCTCCGCGTCGCCGCCGTCATGGCGCACCCCGATCTCGAGACGCGGCACGAGCGTGCCCGTGCCGATCTCCAGGCCCCGCCACGTCCCCTCCAGCCCGAGCCGGAGACGCGTCACGTCGGCCTCCGCCGCCTCCAGCTTGCCGCCCGCGCTGTCCTCGGTCGCCTCCGAGGAGGTCCGGACCGCCATCGCGTCGGTCTTCACCGCAAGCTCCGGCCCGCCTTCGGCCGGCGCCTCGACCACCACCCCGCGCAGACCCGCCGCCGCCATGGCGAGGTCCATGTCGGCCTCGTATGTCGACTTGCCGTCCGGCGTCAGCACCAGCGTGCCCGCGCCGTAGCCCGCCGCGCCCCACACCGTCACACGGTCGGTCAGCGCATAGCGCCCATAGGGGTAGAGCCCGGTCACCGTCGAGGAGACCTTGCCGCTGT
>JAKZVK010000513.1:0-6544 GCA_047516085.1 Bryobacterales bacterium | reverse complement strand
TGGGCGGATCATGCTGAGCGTCGTACGGCACGCCCCGTGCGGAGGAGCGAGGCTTTGGCGGATCTGCGGGGCGACTTACTCCGTCGCTTTTTGAATCGCCGCCAAGGTCTGCGCGGCAGGCTGCTGGTACGGGTTCGGCGTCTGGGCCGCAATGCCCATCCATTTTTTCGCGACGTTGATATTGTCGCCGCCGATGTCGAGCTTCACGTAACAGACGCCGAGCAGGTAGGCGAGCGTGCCGTAGATTTCCCCACCCTTCTCAGTGAGCGTGTCGACGGTCGTCAACAAAACCTTGCGGCCTTCGCGGTACTGCGGTTTCGAATCACCGGCCTGAAGGACGATGAGCTTTCCCAGGATGAGGTTGCCATAGGTGGTGAACAACTCCTTGTGCTTTGCCCAGGTCTCTTCGGTCTGGCCGTCCGGCATCGGCTTTTGCGCGATCACCTGTAGCAATTGCTCGGCGTAACCCTTGGACTTGTCATACTGCGCCTGGCGCGACGCGCTATCGGCCAGCGTGAAGAGATATCCCTCGTTGTTCGGGTTGTTCGCGAGCGACTTCTCCATCTCCTCGAGCATCTTCGGGAAGTCGCCGAGTTGCTGGTAGGCCTGAACGAGGTAGTCCGGGGCCTGCTTGGCGTACTGTCCTTCGGGGTAGTGCTCACGAAGCGCGCCGAAGTACGCGATCTTCTGCTGGGGATCGGTGATCTTCAGCACGGACGTGTAAAGGGAATATTCGATGTACTGGATGACTCCCTTGGCATAGTCGATCTTGGCCTTCCACGCCTCGACCTCGTCTTCGTATTCGGGCTCCGGAGCCTGGGTATCTTTCTCGGCGTAGGGCTTGGTCTCGATGAGGTGCGGCAGGAGAGCGTCCCAGTCCTGCTTGCCCTCGTAGCCCTTGGTGAGGTTGTGTCGAACTTCCACGTCGGCGGGAACGATCGCGATGAGTTTCTTGCCGTAGTCGATGACCTTATCGAAGTTGTTCTGTGGGAGATAGAGACCTTGCAACTGAAGGTACACGTACCCCATCGCGCTGTGGTCCGAATACTTGCCGGCGAAGGTCTCCAAGAGCTGGATCTTCTCCGCCGCCTCCTCGGCCATGCCGGCCTGGGTGATGAGCGCCCCTTGTTCGCTCTCGCTGTTGATCGTCGGATTCCGGATGTCAGTGGGGTCCTGGGCCGGAACCGGTCCGCCCACCAAACACAGCAATGAAAGTGCGACCGCAAGTCGTCTCATCGTAGGCTCCCCTGTTCGCGTAAGGCGAACATCCCAAGCATACTACGCCAATCGCAAGCAGGGAATCAAGCGAGAGATTCATCATGGGCGATGCGGGTTCCCAGACCCGCCCGTCCCTGTCTTCTTACCGGCGCACCCTATGGGTGGGACCCGGGGAATGAACCAAGATCACAACAGCGGTCGCAAGAACCACTTTTTGCGGTACTCCACGATCTCTCCCGCCGCGTTGACCCGAACATGAAGCCCTGACGGCTCCGGAGCGCCGATCTCCAGCACGGCTTCGCGCAAGTCCCGCCAGACGACCAGGAACTGCCCGTCGTCCTGGGGGTGGACTTCCGCGAACGTAAAGGTTCGCTCGGCGACGAAGTCCGCCACTTCCCATAGTTGCAACGTCGCCTCGATCGCTGGGTGTGAGTCGAGCGGTACCGACAGGGCCAAGCGGGTTGCGGTGTCCCACGGCCGCGACAGGCAGTGGCCTTCGATCGCCCCCTCCAACTCGACACCTACCAACCACGGACAACCTAGCCGCGGATTTGGGTAGGGACGGATCGCGGCCGCCGGGAATTGCCGCGCCGCAACCTGCGTCGCCCTCTCTCGAAAGTTGAGCTGGAAGAGTAGATAGCCGGGGAGCAGCAGGCCCGCGGCGAGAAAGCCGGCGGTAAACTTCGTCCGCCAAACCAACAGTGAGCAGAGTAGCAGTACAGCCAAGACGAACAAGTCTTGCCCGTGGAGGAGGAGCCCCGACACGGCACGCGATGAGAATGGCCAGTAAAGTTCGACGCCCCAGGGGTTGAGGAGGTCCCAGAAGACGTGACTCAGCAAGCCCAAGAGCGCGGCCACAGTCAGTAACTTCATTGGCGGAGCACTGCCGAACAACCATCGGCACGCATACCGGAAAGGAGCGGCCAGCAGCGGGGCTTGCAACAAGGCGCCGACCACAGAGTGCGTGGGGCCGCGATGGAACTCCGGCCAGTCCCGGCACCGCACCGGCCATTCGCAGTCGAGAAGAAAGGAGGGGAGCAGGTCCCAGTCAGGGAACAGACTGCCCACCACGGCAATCACGACGAGCGGGTCGGGACGCCACGGTGATGGGTCGTGCTCCGGGCCTACTCGCCATCGCAGAAACCGCGCGGCGAGGTAGCCGGTCAGCGCGTGACTGGCGGGAAGCATGGCAGGTCGAAGGCCGTCAGAAAAGAAAAGCGCGCGAGCTATTCGCCCAACAACTCGAAGTACCGCGCCACGGCGTTGATGCCCTTAAAAAAGTTCTCGATGGAAAACTTCTCGTTGGGCGAGTGGAGGCAGTCATCGGGCAGGCCAAAGCCCATCAGGACGGTGGGAATGCCGAGATACTCGTCGAACTCCCCGGCGATCGGGATCGAGCCGCCTGAACGGATGAAAACGGCCGGCTGCTGAAAGACTTCCTCGAGCGCCCGCGCTGCGGTGCGGACGGCCGGGTGCTCAGGCGAGACCATGCTGGCGGGCGACGCATTCAGTTTGCGCGCCTCTACGTGAATGCCCGCCGGCGTGTTCTGTTTCACGAACTCGCCGATGGCGGCCAGGATCTTCGCGGGATCTTGGTTGGGGACGAGCCGCGTGCTCACCTTTGCGAGCGCTTTGGCTGGAATGACGGTCTTGCTACCGCTCCCCGTGAAGCCCCCGCCGATGCCATGGACCTCGAACGTCGGCCGCGCCCACATCCGCTCGAAGACGCCGTATTCCCGTTCGCCTGTCAGACGGGTGGCCCCGACTTCGTTAGCCAGGAACTCCGCCTCGTCAAACGGCAGCCGCGCCCAACTCTCCTTCTCCGCCGGGTCGGGCGGCTCGACGTCGTCGTAGAAGCCGGGGATCCGGCACACGCCGTTGGCGTCCTTGCACTTGGCGAGCAACTCGACCAGGCCGAACACCGCGTTCGGCGCAGCGCCGCCGTAGAGCCCCGAGTGCAGATCGCGCGAGGGCCCGGTCGCCTCCCACTCCATGTAGATCATGCCGCGCAGGCCGATGTTGAGCGTGGGCATGTTGGGCGCGTACATCGACGTGTCCGAGATCAGGGCGGCGTCGGCTTTGAGCTTGTCCTTGTGCGCGGGAACGTAGGCCGAGATCGACTCGCCGCCCACCTCTTCCTCACCCTCGATGAGGAACTTGACGTTGACGGGCAGCTTGCCGTGAACCGCCTGCAAAGCTTCGACGGCCTTGATGTGCATGTACATCTGGCCCTTGTCGTCGGCCGCGCCGCGGGCATAGATGCTGCCGTTGCGGATGGTCGGCTCGAAAGGCGGCGACTTCCACTCGTCGAGCGGGTCGACCGGTTGCACGTCGTAGTGGCCGTAGCACAGGATCGTTGGCTTACCGGGTGCGTGGAGCCAATCAGCGTAGATGAGCGGGTGCCGGCCGGTCGGAATCACCTCGATGTTCTCGAGACCGGCCTCCCCCATGCGCGACGCGATGAACTCGGCCGCGCGCTCGACGTCGGCCTTGTGCTCCGGCAACGTGCTGATGCTGGGGATGCGGAGAAGTTCAAATAACTCATCGAGCAAGCGTTGGCGGTTCGACTCGACGCGCAGTTGTATGGTTTTGGACATGTGGCTCCCACTGGCGATTGCAGCGGTGACGTTCTTGCAGCAGCGACGCCTATCGGTACGGCATGTCGGAGAGTTCGACCCAGGCGTCTTGGGTCTGCTCGAACCAGTTCATGGTTATGGCACTTAGTTGCGCCTGCAGGCCGGCATGCTCGGGCCGGCCCACCAGATTCTCGAGCTGGTAGGGATCGCTCTCGTTATCGTACAGCAGCCAGGGACGGTCTTCGTGGCGAGCATAGGTGTAGCGCTCGGTTCGTACGCCTCGCCACGGAGGGAACTCGCCGCCCTCGGACGGCGTGTAGCTCTGCAAATACGCGGACTCCGGCTCTTCACCACCCTTCTCTGTCAGTGGGCGGGAAAGGTCGCGGCCATGCATCTTCCGCAAGGGCTTGTGCCCGGACAGGCCCAGCAGGGTCGGCGCCATGTCCACGTGTGAGAACGGGAAGCTGAAGGTCTGCCCGGCCTCGATGGCCCCCGGATAACGCAAGATGCCCGGGACGCCGATCGACTCTTGCCAAGGTTTACGTTTCAGGCGCGTGCCTTGCGAGCCGAGCATGTCACCATGGTCGGACGTGAGCAGGACGATTGTGTTGTCGGCTTGGCCGTTCTCTTCGAGCGCCGTCATCACGCGGCCGACCTCGTCGTCGATGAAGGTGATCGACGCGTAGTAGCCCGCGATGTCGTCGCGGCTGCCCATCGGCACGTCTTCCTGCCAGTTGCCACGCATTCGTAGCGCGTCAGGATCGTACAGGTTCATGTATCCGGGCGGCGCGACGTACCCACCCCCGCGGGCATTATGCGGCGGACCCCACTGGAGATAGCAGCAAAACGGCGTCCCGGTGTCCTGCGAGAAGAACTCGATCGCCTCGTCGGTGAACGTCGCCGCCGAGTAGTCGGGGATAGGGATGGGCGTCGGGTCGTCGCGGAAGAAGTGCATGTTCCAGTAGTTGTGGCTACAAATGTTCGCCGCCCAGAATTCGAATCCCTGCCGCCGCGGCCCCGGCGGGACGTAACCCGGCAGCCGCTTGCCGCCCTCGAGATGCCATTTGCCGGCGAAACCCGTGCGGTAGCCCTGCTCCTTGAGAATCTCGGCAATGGTGACCTCGCTGTTCGGCAGCGGGGCGTCGTTGACGGCCACGCCATGCGCATGGGCGAAGCGGCCGGTGAGCAGCGTCCCCCGCGCCGGACAGCACACCGGGCAGTTAGCCACCGTGTTCTCGAGCAACGCGCCCTCGGAAGCCAGTTTGTCCATGTTGGGTGTGGACACGTCGGGGTTGCCCACGACACCCAGGTCGGTGCCTCGAAACTGGTCGGGCATCAGGACGAGGATGTTGGGTGGGGGGCGCTCAGAGCCGCCGCAACCCGCCAGGGTAGCGCCTGCTGCGCCCGCGGCCGCTGATTTGAGGAACTCGCGGCGATTCGTCATTGGGCCAGCCACTAGGCGCTCAGCATGTCACCAGAACTGCGAGGGTGTCAAGACAAGGCCGCGGATCTCAGAATCGAGATCCGCGCTACGCACTGCGGCGGAGAAGCCCGACAGGCCGCGCGAGCGCCGAAGACCGCATCCGGATGTGGCGCGGTGTCGAGTAGACCAATCCCACCGCCGCAGCACACGGGAGCCCGAGACTTCGTTTTTGAAACATCATTGCAGTTTCTTGTCACACTCGAAACCCGCTCGATTCGCCGTCAAACGATAGGGAGTTGCAATTCGAAGACCAGACTTTGACACGTGATTAGATGCCTGTCATTGCCATCTGGAAGGCATCAAACGAGGCTACTACTGCATGTCGAGGGCTCAGCCAAATATTCTACTTGACACTCAGTTGCAAGATGATATAGTCTACACTTCTGGCACCAACCTGCAACTGAATTGCAAACTGGTCCACCTTGGGTACCTGCATTCGACAGCCGGGACCGACTCCCAGGAAACCGACGTTCTTCATCATGCAATCGGCGATCACTCGGTTGTTATTTTTTTTGGTGGCTGGGGCGCTTCTCGCCATCGGGCTGCACGCGCAATCGATTGAAGGTAAGGTAACCGACCCGGACGGGGTGCCGGTCGCCGGCACAAAGATCGAGATCGTCGGAACCGGCCTCAAAGCCTGGGTCGACGCCTACGGCGACTACACACTCGAAGGCATCGCTGCGGGTACACACACTGTCCGCGCCATCTCCGAGGACTTCGAGACCCTCGAGATAAAAGCGCAGGTCGGCGGCGCGGGCCCCACTCGCCTCGACATCCAATTCACCCAGATCCGCAGACAGACCACGACCATTGAAGTCGTCGGAGAGTCGGAGGTCACGCTACAAGAGATCCCCGGCTCGGTGTACCTGATCAACAAAGAGGAACTGCTCTATTCGCGTCCGGCGGATGCCAACGAAGCACTCCGGCGGGTGCCAGGAATTACCTTGCGCGAAGACTCGGGCCCGATGGCGATGCGCCTCAACGTCGGGATGCGGGGGCTGAACCCCGACCGCAGCCGCAAGGTGCTGATGCTCGAGGACGGCATCCCGATCTCGCTGGCGCCCTACGGCGAGCCCGAAATGTACTACTCGCCCCCGATCGACCGCATGAGTCGCGTCGAGGTGCTCAAGGGCAGCGGGCAGATTGTTCACGGGCCGCAGTCGGTGGGCGGCGTGGTGAACTTCGTCACTCCCGACCCGCCCGCGAAGACACACGGGCAACTCGACATCGAGGGTGGGCAGCGGGGCTTCTTCTCCGGCCAAGCCTC
>JAKZVK010000512.1:0-7030 GCA_047516085.1 Bryobacterales bacterium | reverse complement strand
ACCGAGCTGACATCCGAGCAGTACTACGTTTGCCGCGAGAAGGGCACGGAGCCGCCGTTCACCGGCGAGTACAACGACTGCAAGATCGAGGGGACTTATCGTTGCGCGTGCTGTGGAACGCCCCTGTTTCGCTCCGACGATCAGTTCGATTCAGGCACCGGTTGGCCCAGCTTTACCGCTCCCACCAGCGAGGACAACGTCGCCACCGAGCAGGACCACGGCTACGGCATGGTCCGCACCGAGGCCATGTGCGCGAACTGCGACGCTCACCTCGGGCACGTTTTCCCCGACGGACCAGCTCCCACCGGCCTACGCTACTGCATCAACTCAGTGGCGCTAAAGCTGGACGAAGAGGAGTAGCACGCAGCCCGACCCTTGGTTCCTCTTCGCCTGCGTACCCCGAGCCGCCACAACAGAGGCGCGGGTGTGAACCCGCGCGCACATCCTTCAACCGGTCACCGCGGCCGCAGGGCCACGTGTGGCCACGCCTGTTTCCACGGTTGGGCCGCCGCGCAAGTTGAAGCCCGGCCCGCCACTTCGGAGCCGCGGGTGGGAACCCGCGGTCCCCTCCAAACGACACGGCAACTCCAGCACGCACCGACGCCCGACCCGCCTCTCATATCAGTAGCGCTAAAGCGGGATGAAGAGGAGTGAAGCAACCCGCGTACGAGGCTCACCGACCCACTCATATCAGAGCCGCGGGCGTAAGCCCGCGTTGAGCTTCCTCAACCGCTGAGTGCGGCCGCAGGGCCGCGTGTGGCGACGCCTGTTTCCACGGCTGGGCCGCCACGCAAGTTGAAGCTCGGCCCGCCACTTCGGAGCCGCGGGTGGGAACCCGCGGTCCCTTCCAAACGGCACCGCAACTCCAGCACGCACCGACGCCCGACCCGCCTCTCATATCAGTGGCGCTAAAGCTGGATGAAGAGGAGTGAAGCAACCGGCGTACGGAGGCTCGCCGACCCACTCAGAGCCGCGGGCGTAAGCCCGCGTTGAGCTTCTTCGGCCGGTCACTGCGGCCGCTGGGCCCTCGCGAAACGACCGCTTCGACATCCACATCTCAACGCAAGCTGACGCATGCGGCTCGGAGTGCCGGGTGGCGACCACGAGGCCTCGGGCGAGGTCCGTGCCCACTTAGGACAAGCAGGTCAAGCCACGATCTCTTCAACCACCCGCCCCTCGACATCTGTCAACCGGAAGTCGCGCCCGCTGTAGCGATAGGTCAGCTTAGTGTGATCAAACCCCATCAAATGCAGCAGCGTCGCGTGCAAATCATGCGGATGGACCGGGTTTTCAGCCGCCTTGAAACCAAACTCATCACTCGACCCATAAGCCGTCCCGCCCTTGATTCCGCCACCGGCGAGCACAGTCGAGAACCCGTGACTATTATGGTCGCGTCCATTCTGCACCTGGATGCGTCCACTCACCTCGACCGTCGGCGTGCGTCCGAACTCGCCGCCGATAATAATCAACGTTTCGTCCAGCAAGCCCAGCGACTTGAGGTCGCGAATCAGCGCCGCCATCGGTTGGTCGGAATCGCCGGCCAGCTTGCGCATGCGTAGGATGTCTTGATGCGTGTCCCAGGGCTGCGAGTTGCCGTAGTAGACCTGCACCATGCGTACACCGCGCTCGACCAGCCGGCGGGCGATCAAGCAGCCGCGCGCAAAGTCACCGTCGCCATAGCGCTCGCGGGTCGTCTCGCTCTCCTTGGCGATGTCGAAGGCGTCGAGCGCCTCCACTTGCATGCGGAAGGCAACCTCCATCGACTGGATCGTCGCTTCCAACTCGGGCGCCGGGCCCTGCTTGTCGAGATGTCGCCGGTTCAGCCGGCCGAGCAGTTCGAGTTGCCGGGCCTGGTCGGCCTTGGCCACGCGCGGATTGCGCACGTAGGAGACGAGCTTCTCCGGGTCCGTCTCGTCGTTCTGGATGTGCGCCCCCTGGTAGCTCCCCGGCAGGAACGCCGACGACCAAAGCTGCGGGCCGACCACCGGCAGCCCCGGACAGAGGACCATGTAGCCCGGCAGGTTCTGGTTCTCGCTGCCGAGTCCATAGGTCAGCCACGACCCCATCGACGGATGGCCGGGCAGCCGGCTGCCGCAATTCATCATGAACAGCGACGGCTCGTGGAACGGCATGTCGGTGTACATCGACTTGATGATGCACAGATCGTCGGCGTGGCTCGCGAGGTTGCCGAAGATCTCGCTGATCTCGAGACCGCTCTCGCCGTGCGGCTTGAACTCGAACGGGGAACGCATCAGCGATCCCGTCTTGCGCTCGGTCTTGAGGTTGCCGCCGGGATACGGTTTGCCGTCGTACTTCGCCAGCATCGGCTTGTGGTCGAAGCTATCGACGTGCGACGGGCCGCCGTTGAGAAACAGGTGGATGACGTGCTTCGCCTTGGCCGGGAAGTGTGGAGGCTTCACGGCCAGCGGGTCGGTGCTCGGTGTGGTGGGTGCGGTGGCCGCCAGCAGCCGCGACAGGCCCACCATGCCCAGCCCCGCGCCGCAGGTGCGCAACAGTTGCCGCCGGGAGACTCCGGCCGGTCGATCGTGGGTCATGGCAGCTCTCTCATTGAACGTATAGGAATTCGTTCGAGGTCATCAACACCTGTGCGTATTGCGGCCAGCGGCCGGCATCGCCGGCGATGAAGCGTCGGCCGACCTTGACCTCTTCCTTCGTCGGACGCCGCCCGTAGAGCAGCCGGTAGGCGCGCCGAATTCGATCCGCTTCGCCCGCCGCTTCGTGCTCCAGGCGGTCGGTCAAGCGCTCGGCTTGGCGCATCACAAATTCGCTATTGAGTAAGAACAGCCCCTGCAACGGTGTGTTCGTCCCAAAGCGGCGTGGGCTGGTCTTGTTGGGGTTTGGGAAGTCGAAAAGCCCCAGCACTTTGTCGATCCGGCGGCGGCTGACATAACCGTAGACGGTGCGGCGGCGGTTGGCCGGGTCATCAAGCTTGACGGGCTCGCCTCCGGGCGTGAGGTCGAGGTTGCCTGAGACGTACAGCATCGCGTCGCGCAGGGCTTCGGCATCGAGGCGGCGTCGGCGGGCACGCCACAGCAGACGGTTGTCGGGGTCCGTCTCGTAGTTCTTCGCGGAAAACTCGCTACTCAACGCGTACGTGGCCGAGAGCATGATCTCACGATGCATCGCCTTGACCGACCAGCCCTCTTCGACGAAGCGCGCGGCCAGGTAGTCGAGCAGTTCCGGGTGCGTGGGGCGGTCGCCCATTTGCCCGAAGTTGCTGGGCGTGCCGACGATCCCACGCCCAAAGTGCTGCAGCCAGATGCGGTTGACCATGACCCGCGCGGTCAACGGGTTCGAGGGGCCTGTGATGGCGTCCGCCAGCTCGCGCCGGCCGCTGCCCTGGGTGAAAGGCTTCCCGTCGCCGAGCACGGTCAGGAACCGGCGAGGCACTTCCGCGCCGAGATTATTCTCGCTGCCGCGGATGTGCACGCGCTCGTTCTTGGGCTTATCCACGTCTTTGAGCACGTGGAGGAACGGATACTTCTCCGGCATGGCCTCTTCGAGCGCCTCCACTTGGGCCCGTAAGCCGTCGGCGTGCGCTTTCCACAGAGGCGTCAGAAAACGGTCGACCTTCTCGCCCGCGTAGTAAAGGATGCCACTCTCAAACTCGACAGGCGTGTCGAAGCCCTGCGCCGCGGCCACGTCGCGCCACAGGAAATGGCGGTCCCTCTCTAGCGACAGTAGCTCTACTTCGTTGGCCTTCCTGGGGTTGGCATCACCGCCGAGGCGAACGAGGTTCTCCCGGTCGATCTTCTTCTTCTCGCGAAGGACGTCGGTGATCAGCCGCTGTGTCTCGGATGCCCAGCGCCCAACCTCGTCTTCGGTGGCGTTCGAGCCGATAAGCCGGTCGAACTCGTCGAACAGAGGGTGGTCTCGGGGCGTAGCGCCCAAGTACTTCACCCATCGTTCGAGGGTTTCCTCATCGAGAGGTTCCCCATTGAAAGCGTCGCCGGCGAGGTCGTTTTTCCGCGCAGCGAGTTGGGGTTCTTCCTCGTCAGCCTTTAGGACGCGCCACGCCGCAACGATGTAGGAGGCGGTCTGTCCGGCGAGTACTCGCACCAGTTGGCGGCGCTCGCTTACCAGGAACTCGTTCAGGGCCTTGCGTTCGTTTCCGACCCGCTTCTCCCAGCGGCCGTATTCCTCGACCGTTTGGCTCTCCACCAGAGGGAACTCGTCGATCTTGGAGCTGTTGAAGATGCCGAGCAACGAGTAGTAGTCCTCGGTCGGAATGGGATCGAATTTGTGGTGGTGGCACTGGGCGCAGCCCACAGTGAGCCCTTGGAACCCGCGCATGGTGGCGTCGATGCGGTCGTCCTGAAACTGCGGATTCAAACCGTAAAACCCGAGGCCAGCAATCCAGTCGGCGTCTTTGCCTTCGCCCATGAAGTCACCCGCGATCTGCGCCTTGACGAAGCGGTTGTATGGCATGTCTTCGTTGAAGGCGCGGATCACCCAGTCGCGGTAGCGGTGGGCGTGCGGGTAGGGATCCATCTGTGTGGAGTTGAGTTTGTCGTCGGAGTAGCGGGCGACGTCGAGCCAATAGCGGCCCCAGCGCTCGCCGTAGCGTGGTGAATCGAGCAGCCGCTCGACGACCTTGGCGAAGGCGTCAGGGGACGCGTCGTTGCCGAACGTATCTATCTCTTCAGGCGTGGGCGGCAGACCTGTCAGGTCGATATACGCCCGGCGTAGCAGCGTCGCTTTGTCGGCGGGGCCGACGGGCTTGAGCCCCGCGGCATCGAGCTTGGCGAGGACGAAGCGGTCGATCGGCGCCCGCACCCAATCCTTCTTGCGCCCCTTCTCGGGGCCGCTGGGCAACGGCGGTTTGCGAACCGGCTGGAAGGCCCAGAAACTCCGTTGCTCCGGCGTGATGACGAAGCCCTCGCCGTCTTTTGCAGCGGCGGTTTTCGCGGGAGCTTCGGGCCAAGCAGCACCGGCGTCGATCCAGGTGGCGATGGCTTCGATGTCGGCGGCCGCTAGCTTGCCCTGCGGCGGCATCTTGAGCCGTTCATGGGAGTGGCGGACTGCTTGAACGAGAAGGCTCTCGCCGGCCCTGCCCGGCTCGATCGCTGGCCCGGACTTACCGCCCTTGAGCAACGACGCGCGCGAGGTCATCTCGAGGCCGCCCATCCGAGACGCCGTGTGGCACGCGAAGCAGTTCTCCGCCAGCACCGGGCGCACGTGCGTCTCGAAGAACTCGACGCGCTCCGCGCTCGGGCTCTGTGCCCACGCCGGGAACGTCCCAAGCGCGGCGGCGACAAGCAGGGCTGAGGTTCTATACACTGACGACTGGCCGATCACGAAACCGTAACCCATACCACTTGCAGTATATTCGGTAGCACCGGACGTACTCAATACGGACGCTCACGGTTCGGTTCGCGATGTAGGGGCACGGCATGCCGTGCCCGGCAGCGGCAACACTCAGCGTCGTCGCTCCGGGGTCGTCACAGAATCCTCCCTTGACCTCGGTCCGCCACCGACAGAACCCAAGCCGCGAAGCGGCGTTGGATGTTAGCCTAGGGTGCAGCCGTCCTCGGCGGAACCCTAGGAAACGTCATCAAAGAGACCGGGAGCCCTGAAAGGGGCGATGGAAAAGCCGCAACCTGTCGAGCGGCTTCAACCGTTGCGGCATCTCGCGTCTACCCGTGGTACCGGGACCCTGTGAGGCATTGGCTGACCGATTCGCCGCGGCCGCCGGCCCTCGAAGCCGCGCCCTTGCCGCCCCCCGATCCACCCCATGCAAGCCCGCCGCATACGCCGCCTGATCCTCGACCACGCCTATCGCGCCGGGGTGGGACACATCGGCTCCGCCCTTTCCATCGCCGACATCCTCGCGGCCCTCTACGACAGCGTCTTGCGCGTTGACGATCCAACTGACCCCGAGCGCGACCGCTTCGTCCTTTCAAAAGGCCACGCCGCCCTGGCGCTCTATGCGGCGCTGCACCTGAAGGGCTGGGTAACCGCGGAGCAACTGGCAACCTACTGCGGCGACGGGACAATGCTCGGCGTGCATCCCGAGGCTGCACTCCCCGGGGTCGACTTCGCCACCGGGTCCCTCGGCCACGGGCTCTCGATGGGCGCCGGCGCGGCCTTGGCGGCA
This sequence comes from Bryobacterales bacterium, assembly GCA_047516085.1. Taxonomy (GTDB): domain Bacteria; phylum Acidobacteriota; class Terriglobia; order Bryobacterales; family UBA6623; genus JAKZVK01. Next base: position 912 of record JAKZVK010000512.1, on the reverse strand, counting down.
CGGCTGCAAGGCTCACCCAGACGGGCCTTCGCCCTCGTCAGCGACGCCGAGTGTAACGAAGGCTCGCTGTGGGAAGCCGCGATGTTCGCCGCGCACCACAAGCTCTCTAACCTCACCGCGATCGTCGACGTCAACGGACAGCAGGCGCTCGGCTACACGCGCGACGTGCTCGACCTGTCGCCTCTCGCCGAACGCTGGCGAGCCTTCGGCTGGGACGTCGATGAAGTGGACGCCCGCGGCGACGACGCACAAGAGCAACTGTCGGCAGCCCTGAACCGACCTGAGGCCGACTCAGGAGCGCCGCGCGCGGTGATCGCCAGGACCGTCTTCGGCAAGGGCGTCTCGTTCATGCAGAACCGGATCAAGTGGCATTACTGGCCCATGTCGGAGGAGCAATACCGGCAGGCAATCGAGGAGGTCGACCCGGCCTCATGAGAGCCGCCTTCATCGAGACGCTGGTCGAGATGGCCGAAGACGATCCGCGCATCGTCTTCCTTACGGGCGACCTTGGCTACACCGCCGTCGAGCCGTTCGCCGAGCGCTTCCCCGACCGCTTCTTCAACGTGGGCGTGGCGGAGCAAAACATGCTCGGGCTGGCGACTGGCTTGGCCGAAGGCGGCTTCACGCCTTTTGTATACTCGATCGCGCCGTTCGCGGTGCTGCGTCCCTATGAGTTCTTGCGTAACGGGCCGATTCAGCATCGCCTGCCGGTGCGCATTGTAGGCGTGGGTGGCGGCTTCGAGTACGGGCCCAACGGGTTCTCGCACTTCGCGTTGGAAGACATCGCTGTACTGCGCGCGCAGAGGGCCATCCGCATCATCGCGGCCGGCGACTCCCAGCAGATCCCAGCCGCGTTGACAGCCGCCAACCCTCTACCGGAGCCGGTCTACTTCCGCTTGAGCAAAGACAACA
>JAKZVK010000511.1:0-3739 GCA_047516085.1 Bryobacterales bacterium | reverse complement strand
CCTAGTGCCAGCCGGATGCCGATCTCTCGCGACCGCTGTGCGACCGAGTACGCGATCACGCCGTAGATGCCAACGACGCCGAGAACGAGCGCTAAGCCCGACGAGACACCCACCAAACGGGGTTCACTCCGGCCGCAGCGTCACTCTTACATATCGGTCCGTGTTCAGATACGCGCGCGCCGCGTCGCGCAGCACCGGCGCGGAGAGCTGGTCGTAGAACGGCCGCATATTGAAGATGTCCGCGACGTCCTCGTCGTATTCGTATTTGAAGATGATCCGACTCAGCAGGTAGGCATTCTGCTGGCTGTTCGTTTCGAAGTCCCGCATGAGCGCTGCGCGCGCGTCGGCGATCTGCCCCTCGCTCGGGCCGTTCCTCTTGAACCGGTCAATCACTTGAAACGCGGCCCGGACCAGGCTCTCCGTTCGAGCCGGGTCGCAGGCGAAATTGATGGTCAGGCGATACGCCTCCGTCGGACGCTTCGTGAAGGCTGGCCTGACAGTGACCCCGTAGGTTCCGCCGAGATCCTCTCGCAGTGTCCGTTGCAGGTTGCCCGCCAGGCTTTCCGCCATCGCCCTGGCGACCACGCGATGCGACTCGTCATTTTCAAACGCGCCACTGAACACGATGCTGACCCGGCTCCTGGGTTCGATGCCGCTTCGCACCTCTCTCTCGACGACGCCCGCCGGCGGCTCCATGCCGACGTCCGTCGCGGTCTCGTTCCTGTAGAGCGCCGGGAGACTCGCCAGATAGCGCTCCACGAGCGGCCGCAGGGTTGCGAGATCGAAGCTGCCCACGAAGACGAACGTGAAGTCGCTGGCATCGGCGAAGCGGTCCTTGTAGAACGCGAGCGACATGTCAAGGTTCATCTGATCCACACGCGCCACCGTGAGCGGCTGCGCCCGGAAGTGGTTCTGGCTTACAGCCGCATCGAGCGCTTCGTCGAAGACCGTGTCCGGCGTGGCCTCGCGGTTGGCCAACGTCACCTTTAACTGATCGCGCATGACGCGAAACGCGACAGGGTCCGCCCGCGGCGCGGTAACCGTGAGATAGACGAGTTGAAACATCGTCTCGAGATCCGTGCGGGTGGCGCCGCCGAAGAGCCCTTCCTCTGTTTCACCGATGTCGGCTGTGACAAACGCGGTGGTGCCCGCAAGCACCTTTTCCAGATCGACCAGGCGGAGCTCGCCAAGACCGCCGTCGGCCATGACCGCGGCGGCGGTGGCGGCCGAGATGAAGTCCCGGTCGCTGGCGAGCGACGTGCCACCGGAGCTCACGGCCCGAAAGAGAATCTCATCTTGCTGGAACGTCGTCGGCTTGAGTACGACCCGGACACCGTTGGACAACCGCCACTCGGTGATGCCCAGCGCCTCGTCCGTCGAGGTCGTGGCGATGGCTCCCGCCGACGGGAGACGAGCGAGCAACGGCTGCGTGCTGACCGTGTCGACGTACGCGGTCAGCGGTGCCCCGGCGGCCGTATCGACGACGGCTGCCAGCGTTTCTTCGCTCGGTAGCGATGACCGGTCGCTCTCGGGCGCGGTGATCACGACAAGGCGATTGCGATCCGGCATCCAATCCTTGGCCAGGCTGTTGACTTCGGCCAGTGTAATCTCCGGCAGAAAACGCTGGTTTAACCCGAATTCGTACACGATGCCCGGGATTGGTTCCCCCTGGATGAAGTTGCGCACGAACTCGTCGGCCAGCGGTGCGGACGGGCTCTTGTCTTTCTCGGTGGCGGCCCGCTGAAGCCCCCGCTGAGAATTCAGCTTCTCTCGTTCCAACTCCGTCGCGGTGAAGCCGAAACGAGCGACGCGGTCCACCTCGGATAAGAGCGCCGCCAGGCCCCGTTCGACACCGCTCTTCGCGACCAAGGCATCCAGGTTCGTCACCTCTTCGGCACGTACCAGGAGCCCACGACCGGTTCGGGCCAAGAGAAACGGCGCATTCGGCGCCCGCGCGATCTCATCGAGGCGTGCGGACAGCATGGCGCTGAACAACCGCTCGACCATGACCTGACGGTATTCGCCGACCGTCGCCAGCGGGCGTGCCGTCATCTTGCTCGATATGCTGATGCTCGTATTCGTCGCTTCGGGATCGGTGATCACCGAGTAGAGGGTCCCTGGGTGATCCGGCACGGCGTAGGCAGGCCTCGGTTTTGGAGATGACGCCTCCGGGATCGAGCCGAAATGCGTTCTGATTGCGGCCTCGATCACCGACTTGTCGAAATCGCCGACGGCGATGACGGCCATCAGATCGGGCCGGTACCAATCCTCGTAGAACTGCTTCAGCCTGTCGTGGCTGACGTTCTGAATGATGTCGGGCCTGCCGATGGGCAGCCGCTCGGCATAGCGTGAGCCCCTCAAGAGGATGGGAAACTGCTCATTCTGTATCCGCTCGGCCGCGCCAAGCCCGAGCCGCCATTCTTCCAGGATGACGCCCCGCTCCTTGTCGATCTCCACGGGATCGAAGGACACGTCGCGCGCCCAGTCTTCGAGGATGAGCAGCGACCGGTCGATCACCGCGGCATCGGTGGTGGGGATCTGCAACGCGTACACGGTTTCGTCGAAGCTCGTGTGTGCGTTGACGTGCGCGCCGAAACGCATGCCGAGCGACTGCATGAAGTTTCCGAGGTCCTGCCTGGGAAAGTGCAGCGTGCCGTTGAAGCTCATGTGCTCGACAAAGTGCGCGAGCCCGCGCTGGTCGTCATCCTCGAGGACGGAGCCCGCATTGACGACAAGCCGCAGCTCGGCACGGTCCTGGGGCTGCCCGTTCGCGCGGACGTAGTATCGGAGCCCGTTCGGAAGCGTGCCGACCGTGATCAGCGGATCGACCGGCACGGTCTGGTCGAGCGTGGCCTTCTGAACAGCCTCGGGGATCGCCGACTGCTGCGCGCCGACGAAGGTCACGGCCGCGACGGTCGCGGCTATGAGCAGCGTCAACCGAACACGGGTGAAAAGCGTCATGGAAGCCATTGTACCCACGGAACGGGTTCGTGCGGGCGCCCTACCGCGCCTCAGGCAGCGCGAACACCCACATGACGCCGCTCCCCGCCGTGCGGAGCCACCCACGGGCGGTCGAGCGAGGGACGCCGAGATCCGTCGCGATGGTCACGTCCCCGGTGCGGTGGACGAGATCCCGTAGCCGGTGGTCATAACGTTGCTGCGGGCGGGCCGTGCTCGTCATGGGCCTGATCATCGGCCGTTCGCTCGCACCACTCAACCCCTCGACGACGCGTCCGTCGCCCGCGTGACGACAACTCACGCGGGAAAGTGCAGAATGTTGTTGGAGACAGCTCGGTTGGCGGCCTCGACATCTTCATAACCAGGCGAGTGTGTCTGGCGGGAACCAGACATGACACGGATTCGTCGGATTGCAAGACGGTCAAGCAACGCTGTAGACGAACTGTTGCGGGGCGGGGACAGTCCAGCGGGTCCTACGGACGGGACCAACACAGGGCGTAGCCCGGGGCATTTCCCGGAGCGGGCACACCTGGCATGCCGGCCCTACAGCGGTTCGGCGACACCGGTCGCCCAGGCGCGCCATCGGCCGTGACGGTGTTCGACATCCAGTGCAAGGCCGAAACAGGCTGACAACCGATCGCTGGTGAGCACCTGCGCGATCGGCCCGGCGGCCACGATCCGCCCCGACGCCAGCAGCACGGAGTGGGTGAACCCGGGCGGGATCTCGTCGAGGTGGTGCGTCACCACCACCAGCGCCGGCACGGCGCGGTCTGGTCCCGGG
>JAKZVK010000510.1:0-4550 GCA_047516085.1 Bryobacterales bacterium | reverse complement strand
ACCGAGCATCACGACGTCTGGGTGCAGGAGTATCTCTTCTACAACTTCCGCGCGGTGACCGAACTCAAGCCCGGCGCCGGCGGCGTGCCGTTCATCGTGTCGTGGGGCGATGCGGGCGAGATCTTCCGCCTCGGCCTCGACATCGACTTGGCGACGCTTCCGTCGAAGTGCGAGGTCTTTTTCGTCCTCGGCGACATGCCCCACGGCAAGTTCCGCAATGACAAGGCGAAACGCATCCTCGGCTTCGCTCCTAAGGATGACCTGTCGGTTCTGTGGCGTCGGCCCGGCTGATCGCTCGCGATTCGCCGCGTCCGGCCCACGCGAAGTTTGCGTCCTTTTTCACCCTCGCTCGTCTGAGCTAGTGAAGATCCCATCGGGATCGACCATTCACCGCGAAGGAGGACCAAACGATGACGGATTTCCACCTTGCCGGGCCAGCCTCAGGCGATACCGAAGCGAGGCCTCCCGTTGAGATCGACTTCCATTTCCTTGATAACGAAGTCTGCGGGCGATGCCGGGAGACCGGCGCGCAGTTAGACGCCACACTGAAAAGCCTGCGCCCTGTTGCCGAGCTTCTCGGCGTCGGCCTGGACGTCCGGAACACGAAAGTCGAGTCCGCGGAACAAGCCCGCGAACTCGGGTTTGTCAGCTCCCCAACCATCCTCGTCAATGGGGCGGACATTGCACCGGAGATCGAAGAGTCGGTGTGCGAGCCTTGCGGCGACCTTTGTGGTTGCGGCGAGGATTTTCAATGCCGCGTCTGGCGCTGGCGGGGGGAGGTTCATCGCGCGGCGCCGGCGGGGCTCATCGCCGAGGCCGTCTTGCGTGCGCTCGTCGACCGCCGGGACGCCGCCAAACTCGACCGTCGCCAAACCGTGGAACCGCCGCTTCAACTCCGGCAGTTCTTCGAGCACAAACAAGGCTCGGCGTCGACAGCCGGAGCCAAGTGCTGCTAGCGCGACGCAGCCCGGCCGATCCAAGGGCGCTCCCGACGTGGCGCGCGCCCATGGCGAGCCGGGCTGTGCCCGGCTCGTGTCCCGAACCCACCGAGCCCTCTCTGAGGTGCGTGCGTCCGCGCTCGACCTGGCCCCGCCCGCGCCCCTGTTAGGCTGAAAGCAGAGTGAACATGACTTTCAACACCAACACCGCCTGGCGCGAGTTCCACCCTCGACTGAGGCGCTATGTTAACGCACGGATCGGCAACCGGGCCGACGCGGAAGATATTCTCCAGGACGTCTTCCTCCGCGTGCATCAGCGCCTCGACTCGCTGCGGTCCGAAGAGAACCTACGCGCGTGGATCTTCCGCGTGGCGCACAATGCTGTGATCGACCACCTGCGGCGTCGCGGGCCCGAAACCCCCGCCGACGGCGCCGAACCCGCGTCGCACAACAGTGCCCACACCAGCAGCTCTCATGACCTGACGCCCTGTCTCGGCCCCGCCATGGACCAACTGCCAAAGAACTACCGCCAGGCGCTCCAACTCACCGACCTCGGTGGACTGACGCAAAAAGCGGCGGCCGATGTACTGGACCTCTCTTTCTCGGGCATGAAGTCGCGTGTTCAGCGAGGGCGCGAAAAGCTCAAGTCGCTATTAGAGGATTGCTGTGACATCGAAGTCGACCGCTACGGCAACGTGTTGAATCGCTCACCTCGCGCAACGTCTCTCAACAGGGCCGGCCCCCGCGGCCCGGAAGCCCAACCTTGCCCCTGGGATTGTTCCTAGGCAGGCGTTTCGTACCCTCTCGCGCGCAGCACAGGGCTCTTCCTACCCCGCGGCGTTCTCCCTTTTCAAAGGCCGTCACACAACTACGGGCGGGCTCCAGTTTTCGGGGCGGCCGGCATTGTAACTCGTCTCACGTTGGGGTACACTCGAAACCCGGAGGGTGTCATGCATAAACGGCGCTTGTGCGCTACCTTTGTCCCCGCATGATCGGGCTGAATGACCCGGCCTGGGGCACGGGCTCGTAGGGAAGGAACACTGGTGCAGGGTTGCACCTCGTAACGCGGATCTCGGTTTTGAGATCCGCGGACTTTCGCCCCGAAAGGGCAAAGAAAATAGGCTCCGGGTTCAGCTTGGGGTATCCGGGCGGTCAGGTGCTTGAGCCCTGGGAGGGGCGCAGGAAAAGTTTCCGAAGCCATACCTCCGGTGCGCTGCAGAACTTCAAGGGCTCTGCGTCAACTCGGATCTCGCAAAACTCCTCTGGAACCAATGGCGGACCAAGCGCTACAAGACCGCGACCAAGGTCTGACGACGCCACTCGATCCCGACCGGCTGTGAACTCACGCGCCACGCCGGGGTTTCGGAAGTTGCTCGCTGCGCTGCTTGGCGATGTTTGCCGTCAAGCTCGTGTAGGCCTGGGTTCAAAACCTCCCGGTCAGGCTGAGGCTCCCCTTCGTTCCGCGAGACTGCTACTGCCGACACGCCTCCTGCCGGTTGTTGCGGTCCTCGTGGCCCTCGTCGCCCCCGCCAGTGCAGACCGCATGGAGGGGGAACTGATCGTCACCGTTCACGACCCCGCCGGACTCCCGGTGCCCGCCCGAGTCGAACTGCTGAGCTGGGTCTCGCAGTTTCGAACCGCACAGGCCGCTGACAACGCAGGGGTGGCGCACTTCAAGCGGCTGCCCTTGGGACTCTACCGGCTGCACGTTCGCCGGCCCGGCTTCCAACCCGTCTCCACTGAAGTGTCGGTCCCCTCGGCGGTCCCGGTCCAACGAACGGTCGTGTTGCAGGTCGCGGAGGTCGCGACGTCGATCACGGTCGAGGAGACAGCGCCCTTGCTCGACCCTTGGGAAGCGCGAATCGTCCTCCCCATCGGACGTACGCACATGGACCGGCAGCCGTTCGCCACTCTCGGGCGCGGCATGACCGAAGCGGTCAACGAGTTGCCCGGCTGGCTGCTCGAGGCCAACGCGGTTCTGCACCCGCGCGGATCGGAGTACGACACGCAGTACGTCATCGACGGCGTTCCACTCTACGACAACCGCTCGATCAGCTTCCTGCCCGCGTTCGAGGCAGACGAGTTTGAAGCGGCCCACGTGATGACGGGGCACCTGCCGGCGGAGTTTGGCCGCCGCCTCGGTGGCGTGATTGAGTTGCACTCGCGGCGCGCAGGCGAGGTCGGGCATCACCCCGAGTTTTTCGTCCAGGGAGGCAGCCACGATACGATCAACGGCGCCTTCTCGCACCTCTACTCGCGGAACGGGACCAGCTTTTCGGTCGGCGTGCGCGCGGGGCACACGAACCGCTACCTTGACCCGCCGTCGCTCGAGAACTTCACGAACAAAGCTAGCTCAGCCGGCGTCAACGGGCGTTTCGAGCGCGACTTCACCGAGCACGATCGCCTCAGCCTCTACTTCCGGTCGAATCGCGTCGGCTTCCTCGTGCCCAACGACTTGGAACAGCAAGCCGCCGGACAGCGCCAGGACCGCCGCGGCGCCGAAACCGCGGGACAGGTCCATTACCAGCACGTCTTCTCCGCCCGCACGCTCGGCGCGGTCCGCGGCATGGTCCGCAACGTGAGCGCCGATCTGTGGAGCAACACGCTCTCAACGCCGGTATTCGTGGAACAGGACCGCGAGATTCGCCAAGGGGTGGTTTCCGGCACGCTGTCGGTGCAGGGCGAGCGGCACGCGCTCAAGCTCGGCGGCGACATGCGTCTCACGAGGCTTACCGAAAACTTTCTCTTTGCCGAGAGCGACCAGCTACCCGGCATTGATTTTCTGTTCAACGAGAGCCGGCGGGGGACTGATGTCGGACTGTTCGTCCAGGAGCGGCTGCGGCTCGGTGACCTCGTGGTAGATGCCGGGCTGCGCTTCGATCACCACCGGCTGCTGATCAACGACTCCGCGTTGAGCCCGCGGGCCGGCTTGTCGTACTACTGGCGTGACGCCGACTTGCTGTTCCGCGGCGCGTACGACCGCGTCTTCCAGATTCCGCCCTTCGAAAACCTGCTGTTGAGTAGCTCGCTGACTCCGAACAATCTCGACGACGTAGAAGGGGCCATCCCGGTGCCGGCCGGCCGCGCCCATTTCTATGAGGTGGGCATCCGCAAAGCGCTGTTCGACCGGTTTCGCTTGGACGTCAGCCACTACTGGCGCGACTTCAACAACGTCTACGACGACGACGTATTTCTCAACACCGGCGTCGGTTTCCCGATCAGCTTCGACAGTGCGCGCGTCGAAGGCACCGAGGTACGTCTGGACCTTCCGCGTTGGCAAGGCATCACGTCGTTTGTGAGTTACACCAACATGCTCGGCACCGCGAACTCACCCGTCACCGGCGGCCTGTTCATCCAAGGCGGCGAAGCCGAGGAGTTGCGCGACGTGGCGAAGGCCTTTCCGATAACACAAGACCAGCGCAACACCGTCGCAGCGATGGCGCGTTTCGAGCCGCACTCGCGCGTATGGGTTTCGGTGCGTGGGCGCTACGGCAGTGGGCTTCCGGTTGAGCTTGAAAACGATGGCAGCGCAGAGGAGAATCTGTTCGAAGGAATCCCCCCGCGGATCCTCGACCAAGTAAACGTCGAGCGCGGCCGCGTCAAGCCCAACTT
>JAKZVK010000509.1:0-4032 GCA_047516085.1 Bryobacterales bacterium | reverse complement strand
CGTCATGGAGAACGAGATCCGCAAGGGCACCAAAGGCCGCATCTTCATCATCGATGCGAAGTACGAGCTACTCCAGCGCGGCCAGTACGAACGCTTGGCCAACCCTCTTTCCTTGAGTGTCGATTTGAAGAGAGTGCCGCTAGAGGTCTACCAGGCGCGAAATGCTTTGGAGATTGCGAAATCGATCGGCGCCGACAGCTACGCTTCCGACATCTTCCAGAAAGCGGAAGCCAGCATGGAGATGGCTGACCGCTTCGTCGGCAACAAACCCAGGCGCAAGCAAGTCATCCAGCACGCCCGCCAGGCCGTGCAGTTCGCGGAGGACTCTCGTGAACTCGCCGTCAGACGTCAAGAAGACGAGGCGCTGGAGAGGGAACGCCGCGAGGCCGCGGAACGAGAGGAGGCGGCGCGAGCCCGGGCCGCTGACGCCGAGGCACGCCGTATCGCCGAAGAAGAAGCTCGGACCAGAGCGGAGGCCTAGAAGGCGGAGGCCGATCGCAACCGTCTATTGGCCGAGGTCGCCGCTGCGAGGGCGGTCGCCGACCAGGCACGAGCGGATGCCCAGCGAGCCCAAGCCGAGCTTCAGCGAGAAGCCGCCCGCCGCGCCGCCGAGCAAGCCCAGGAACAAGCCGCCGATGCCGAGCGCGCACGATGGCAAGCCGAACAAGAAAAGGCCGAGCTGCGCGCCAGGCTCTTGCAGCAGTTCAACCTGGTCCTCGAAACCAGGGACACCGACCGTGGCCTGGTCGTCAACATGTCAGACGTCTTGTTTGACACGGGACAGTATGCTCTGCGGCCCATCGCCCGCGAGAAACTCGCACGCCTCGCCGGCATCGTCTTGGCCTACCCCGGGTTGCGCCTGCAGGCCGAAGGGCACACCGACACCACCGGCAGCGAAGAGTTCAACCAGCGGCTCTCCGAGCAGCGCGCCGAGGGAGTCCGCGAATACTTGGTGAGTCAAGGTGTGCTCGAACACGCCGTCACCTCTATGGGCTTGGGGTTCTCCGTACCCGTGGCCTCGAACGACACGCGTGAGGGCCGTCAGCAGAACCGGCGCGTCGAAATCATCGTTTCCGGTGAAGTGATTGGAACCGCCGTGGGCGCCGCCCCGTAGCCGCCCCAGCCCCGTAGCGACAGGCTTCAGCGGCCTTGCCAACAGGGGGGACGCTTTTCGAGGAAAGCGGTCATACCTTCCTGCGCGTCCGCGGTAAGAGCGTTCATGCTCATGACCTCTTTGGCGTAGGAATAGGCCTTGGGCTGGTCAAGGTCGATCTGAGCGTAGAAGGCCGCTTTGCCGAGACCGATGACCAGTTCGCTGGCCTGCGCAATTTCGCAGGCAAGTTCCCTGGTTGCGCTGGCCAACTCATCCTTGGGGACGACACGGTTAACCAAGCCCCACTCACAGGCGGTTGGCGCGTCAATGGGCTTGCCGGTCAGTAGCATTTCGAACGCGCGCTTGCGCCCGATGGCTCTGGTGAGCGCCACCATGGGCGTGGTGCAGAACAGCCCAATGCGCACACCGGGCGTGGCGAACGTCGACTCCTGCGATGCAATGGCCAGGTCGCACGAAGCCACCAACTGGCAACCCGCCGCCGTGGCAATACCGTCGACCTGGGCGATCACCGGCTGAGGAATACGCTGGACGGTGGTCATCAGGTCCGTGCAGACATCGAAGATGCGGCGGTACTCATTGATATCGCGCCCGACCATTTCCTTCAGGTCGTGACCCGCGGAGAAAACCGGACCTTCGCCAGCTAGTATGACGGCGGCAACTTCTTTGTTCGCCCCGATCTCGTTGAAGGTACGAATCAGCTCCTGCATCAGGTCCATCGACAGGGCGTTGCGTTGCCGGGGACGGTTGAGCCGCAGCGTCGCGACGGGCAGAGCGATCTCGACCAGCAGATTCGCCTCGTTCATAGTGCCATCAGGATATCACGCACTGCTTGCGCGGCCCGAGTACGAGGGTTTCCGGAGGGATCGTCCGGCAACTCAGCCACAGGTGCCTAAGGGCACCCCTCGCTAGGCCTGGGGATGTTGACGTTTGAACCCGTCACTTGCGTGCCGGGTGCGATCTCGTCGGCTTGGCTAGTCCTACACGTGACCGTTTAGGGCGGTAGCTAGGCGTTCTTTGGGAACGGCACCGACAAGCTGCTCCACAACATTGCCGTCCTTGAAAAGCAGGAGAGTCGGGATGCCGCGAACCTGATAGCGGCTGGCCGAACCGGGGTTGCTGTCGACATCGAGCTTGCCGACCTTCAGCTTTCCGACGTACTCGTCGGCGATTTCGTCAATCACCGGAGCCATGGCGCGGCAGGGCCCACACCACGCGGCCCAGAAGTCTACCAACACCGGCACATCGGACTGAAGCACATCGGCGTCAAAGGAATCGTCCTTCAACTCAAGCGTGTTACCTGCCATCAAGTCCTCCCAAGATGTTCATCGCCGAATGGACTGAATGCGACCCCAAACTGGCGAGTCCCGCCTTTCGAACAGCACGTTTCAGGTTAGCAGATCGCCCCATGGCGGGATCAGCGCGCGCCAATCGAGATGACCGCCTGATTGTTGGCAGGTTGCGGGTCCCTCTCGTTGCCGGTCACCTGACCGGTGCCCGTCAGAAGGTTCTGTGCCCGACCCCGCAGCGGCGCTCGCCGGGCGGCCTCGATGATAAAGCTGCGCCCTGCTCCGGGGACCACGGCCCCCACATCGCAGACCACCCTCCTGCCATCCAGCAAGCAGCCCGGCGGAGCCACAATGCCGGCTACCGCCCCGTGCAGCGACTCGACTAGCATGACCCCGGTGGCGATCGACGGGCCCGCGTTTCGTACCGTCACCCGGTAACGAGCCGTGCCGGCCCGAGACGGCGTCAACGACGTTTTCGTCATGGAAAGATCGGCGGCCTCAAGAGACTTTGCGCATACCTGGCACACGCCCTCGAATGGCGGGTCCAAGCGTAGTTCCCAAGCCTCGATTGTGCCCGCGTCGCCGCCCGAGTTGTCAGACACGGTCAGCGTCCACTCCCCTCCCGAAAATTCACCCTCCAGGTCCGTCAGCGACCCCACGGTTCTCGCTTCGCCGGAGAACCATGAAACCGATCCTGGACAGTGATCTTCCAGGTCAGTCACCGCATCGTCGTCAAAGATGACCTGCATGTTGTTGTCGCTGCAGCCAACCGCACTGTCCGGAACGCCCGGCCGGTCGAGCAGGGTTACGGTCGTGCCGCCCGGGCTGGTGAGAGAAACCTTCAAGTCGCCGACCCAGGTGTGCTCGATGTTCACAAAAACATCGACGTCGTTCAACAGCGCGCCGTTATGGATAAAGAATGTCGACGTGGCGACATCGCCCGTGTCTCCCCCATTGTCGGGAATTGCCCGCGGCGTCTCGGGTACAAGCCTTGAGCCCACGGGAACCGAAGGCGCGAAGAAGAACGGCCCCTCTTCCGTTGAGTGGACCTCGAGCATCAGGTCTACCTGAGAGAAGCAAGCCACGCTCGGCGCCAATTGCAGCTCGAATGGCAAACTCGCGGTCTGCGCCGGGACGCCTGTTTCAAGGTCAGGCCAAGACGCCATCGCCCGGGTGACGGTGACTCCCGGAGTCGTCGTGGTCAAGGTCCCGACCACGTTGGTCAGCGCTTGGAAACTCTGCAAGGTCACCGGCAGCTCGATCGTCTCCCCGGGCTCCCAGAGACTGTTCTCCGTACCGGAGCCGAGTCCACAATGGTCGACCGTGCCGAGGGGGCCGAGTTGCAGGAAGTTCGGCGCATACCCTCCGTCGACCATCATGACGCCGCTATCCTCCGGATCGAGCCAGTCTTTCAGCCGGCTCGCCGCATTCGGTCCGTCCCACGCCTCGGAGAACTTGCCGAAACAGTCGAACGCATTCACGTCGCACGACGCTTCGCCTCCCGAGAGATAGCCGACCAGCTTCTTCGTGTCAGGGTCCCAGAGCCCCGAGCCCGAGGAGCCACGCTCCGTCGTGCCTTCCTCCCAGTTGTCGACGAGCCAGTGAGTATCCACCCCCCCGCCACCGATGCAA
>JAKZVK010000508.1:0-9442 GCA_047516085.1 Bryobacterales bacterium | reverse complement strand
GCCTCCGAAGTCGGCAACTTCCCAAGCCTCGACGAGCTACGCACGCAGATCCGCGAGAGCATCGCGGCCCATCGCCGCCGGCACGAGATGTCAACCGCCAAAGACAAGCTCGTCGACAAGCTGGTCGCGCAGCACCCGTTCTCGGTTCCTGAAGCGATGGTCGACCGCCAGATTGCAAACCGGGCCGAACGGCAGTTGCGCCAGCTAGCCGAGCAGGGAGTGGATCCCGCGAAGCTCGATCTCGACTGGTCGAAGATCCGTGACGGTCAACGCGAAGGGGCTGTACGAGACGTGCGTGCGGGGTTCATCTTGGAGCGCATCGCCGAAGTGGAGGCGATCGAGATCAGCTCCGACGAGTTGGACGAGCAGATTCACCGCTACGCCGAACAAAACAAGAAAAGGGTCGCCGACGCCCGAGCCGAGTTGGCCGAAGATGGCACGTTGGATCGTGTGAAGGTCCAGATGCGCAACGACAAGGCCCTAAACTTCCTCTTCGACGAAGCGCAGAAGGTCGATCAAGAAGTGAGCGCGGCCGGCGAAACGTAGGGCTGCACCGTGGGCTGGCCCGGCGCGCCGAGCCCACCTCTCCGGCCCGGGCGGGCCTCCACTGAACGAAGCGAGAAGGAGCGTACATGGCAATGTCACCCCAACCCCAGGCCGGTTTGATTCCGATGGTGGTCGAGCAGACCAGCCGGGGCGAGCGTGCCTACGACATCTACTCGCGCCTGCTGCGAGACAACATTATCTTCGTCGGCTTCCCGATCGACGACGCCGCGGCCAACTTGGTCACAGCCCAGATGCTATTCCTCGAGGCCGAGAACCCGGACCGCGACATCTGGCTCTACATCAATTCGCCCGGGGGATCGATCACCGCGGGCATGGCGATTTACGACACGATGCAGTTTGTCCGTCCCGACATCACAACGGTTTGCATCGGCCAGGCGGCGTCGATGGCGGCAGTTTTGTTGGCGGCCGGCGCGAAAGGCAAGCGCTACGCTCTACCGAATTCGCGCATCCTGCTGCACCAGCCCTCTATTAGCGGAGGACTCGCCGGGCAAGCCACGGACATCGACATTCATGCGCGGGAAATCCTGCGGATGAGGGCGAACCTCAACGAGATCATTGCGAAGCATACCGGGCAGGAAGCCGAGGCGATCTCAAGGGATGTCGAGCGCGACTTTATCCTTGACGCCGGCAAAGCGAAAGACTACGGCTTGATCGACGAGATTATCTTCAAGAAGGCTCAGGAGTAGCGCAGAGCGGCTGGGAGTTGCTTCGGCAGTTTTTTCCGTCCCTACAGACAAGGGCCAGGCATAGTCCCGGGGTGTTCCCGTTGAAACCTGACCGCTTGTTGCGTATGATCTTAGATTCCCATGCCAACGCCCGTTCATGATGTCTTGATCGTCGGTGGAGGTGGCGCCGGCCTTCGCGCCGCGATCGCCGTCGCGGAAGCCGATCCGAAACTCAAGGTGGCCCTCGTCTCGAAGGTCTACCCCATGCGAAGCCACACCGTCTCGGCCGAGGGCGGTTCGGCCGCTGTCATAGCCGAAGACGACAGTCTCGAAGAACACATCTACGACACCATCTCCGGCGGTGACTGGTTATGTGATCAGGATGCAGTCGAGATGTTCGTGAACGAGGCTCCCAACGAGTTGCTGCGTCTGGAGCACTGGGGCTGCCCCTGGAGTCGACGAGACAACGGCCGGGTCAACGTACGCCCGTTTGGTGGCATGAAGAAGAAGCGAACCTGGTTTGCCGCCGACAAGACCGGCTTCCACATGCTTCACACGCTGTTCCAAACGAGCCTGAAGTACAGCTCGATCACGCGCTATGACGAATGGTTCGCCACGAGGCTGCTGGTAGACGACGGGCGGGTCCAGGGCGTCGTAGCCATGGATCTGGCGAGCGGTCGCATCGAGGCAATTACCGCCAAGGCCGTCATCATCTGCACGGGCGGTTGCGGCAAAGTCTTCCCGTTCACAACCAACGCCAACATCAAGAATGGCGACGGCATGGCGATGACTTTCCGGGCCGGGGCCCCGTTGAAAGACATGGAGTTCGTGCAGTACCATCCCACCGGTCTGCCCTTCACGGGAATCTTGATTACCGAGGCGACGAGGGCCGAAGGAGGCTACCTCCTCAACAAGGATGGGTACCGGTATCTGCAGGATTACGACCTTGGCACGCCGGAACCGAAGCCGGTCTTGCGCAGCATGGAGCTAGGCCCCCGCGACCGGCTGTCGCAGGCCTTCGAGCAAGAGCGCCACAAGGGCCGCACCGTGGCAGGTCCCTACGGCCCGGTCGTGCATTTGGACCTGACGCACCTGGGGGAGGATCTCATCAACACGCGACTCCCATTCGTGCGGGAATTGTGCCAGAAGTATCAGAACATCGATCCCGTTACCGAGTTGATCCCGGTGCGGCCTGTAGTCCACTACGTGATGGGGGGCGTTCACACCGATCCGAACGGAGCGACACCGCTGGAAGGGCTCTATGCCGCGGGTGAAGCGGCGTGCGTCAGCATCAACGGCGCGAACCGCCTGGGGTCGAATTCTCTCACCGAGTTGCTGGTTTTCGGGGCGCGTGCCGGAGCCCAGGCGGCCGGCTATGCTTCCGAGTCCCGTGAGGTCAGCGCGGCGATTGAGGCGCAGGCTGCCGACGAGAAGAAACGGCTGGAAGAGCAGTTTCTCCGCAAGACGGGTGGCACCGAGTCCATTGCGGGCATTCGCGAGCAGATGCAGAAAACGATGGAAGAGGGTGCCGGCATCTACCGAACCGGCAGTTCCCTGCAGGCTTCGGTGGACAAGCTTTCGGAGTTGCAGGAGCGGTTTCGTGACATCGCTATTGCGGACCACAGCCGCACCTTCAATACCGAGATTACTGCCGCGATAGAGCTTCAGTTTATGCTCGACGCGGGCGAGGCGATCATTCATTCCGCCTTGAAACGGGAGGAATCACGGGGCGCCCATCAGCGCACTGACTTCCCGAAGAGAAATGACGAGGAGTACCTTGCCCATTCTCTGGTGCATCGCAACGAGGACGGAACCACCCGCGTGGAGTTGCTGCCGGTCACGGTCACTCGTTGGCCACCGGGCGAGAGGACTTACGGAAGGTAAGATCTGTTGGGGGTTTCGTCAAGTCGACCGCTTAGAATCGCACGATGACAAGTTCGTACACTGCGAAATCCACAAAGATCAACTCGGGGTACATGGGCCAACTGGTCGAGTGGCCAGAGGTTGTTACGGAGGGAGAGACCCTAGAAAAGTGTCGAGAATCGCTTCAAGACGCACTCAACGAGATGATACAGGCTCATCGACAGCAGAACAAAGAACTGCCTGTTGGTAGGGCGTTGATCGAGCAGATTCCGGTCGAGATCTAGTTGTCGGTAAAGCGGCGTGACTTGATCAAATATCGAGGGGAACGGGTTCTATCTCTTGCGGGAGGGATCGAAGCATTCAATCTATACAAACGGCGACAGGACGCTACCGGTCAAGAGGCACCGTACACTT
Organism: Bryobacterales bacterium; assembly: GCA_047516085.1. GTDB lineage: Bacteria > Acidobacteriota > Terriglobia > Bryobacterales > UBA6623 > JAKZVK01. Next base: position 5,933 of record JAKZVK010000508.1, on the reverse strand, counting down.
GATCGGATAACGACAAACGAGCTATGCAAGCAGGCAGAGTTGAAACCGAAGTTCTGAGAGGCAGGCGGTAGTCAGATGCCGGAAACGATCGTACTGGAAGTAAGCCGCTACTCCCCCGAGAGCGACACCGAGCCGAGACCTCAGGAGTTCGAAGTTCCTTATCGGGAGGACTGGGTCGTACTCGACGCTCTCAACCACATCAAAGATCAGATCGACGGATCTCTTTCGTATCGTTGGTCGTGCCGGATGGGAATCTGCGGAAGCTGCGGCATGATGGTGAACGGCGAGCCGACGCTGACTTGTGCCGCCTTTCTGCATAGCTACCTCCCAGGGCCGATTCGTGTCGAGCCGCTTCGATACTTCCCGGTGGTGCGAGACTTGGTCATCGACATGAACGATTTCCTGGTGAAGCTGCAGAAGGTCAAACCGTGGATCGTTCGAGAAGAAGAGAAGCCGTTGGAGGAAGGCGAGTATCGCCAGAGCCCCGAGCAGCTAGACACTTTCAAGCAGTTCAGCATGTGCATCAATTGCATGCTGTGTTACTCAGCCTGCCCGGTGTATGGGCTGGACAAAGAGTTTATCGGGCCGGCGGCGATCGCACTGGCTCAACGCTACAATCTCGACTCGCGCGACGAGGGGGCGGACGAACGTCTCAAGGTCCTCTCGCAGCACGAGGGAATCTGGGATTGCACCTTCGTGGGCGAATGCACCCAGGTCTGTCCGAAGAAGGTGGATCCGGCCGGCGCCATTCAGCAATACAAGTTGGCGGCCACGACCGAGTGGTTTAAGTCGTTTCTGATGCCGTGGGGTTCGAAATGAATCAAAACGCAAACACGGCGGCCACGTCCAAGACCTATCTGCCGCCCATGCCGACCTTTTGGTGGCTTCAGACGCGGCCGTTCCTTACGTTCATGGCCAGGGAGATGAGCTCCCTGTTCGTGGCGTACCTCGTTGTCATCACGCTGATGTTGGTGAACGCCTTGATCAACGGGCCCGAGGCGTACGAGGAGTATCAGGCCTGCCTCGCAAGCCCCATCATGGTGGTGATCAGTGGCGTGGGTCTGCTTTTCGCCGTACTCCACACCGTCACTTGGTTTAACGCGACGCCCCGGGCCGTCGTGGTTCGCATGGGTGGAAAGAAACTTCCCGAGGCGATGATCATCGCGCCGAACTATGTGGCGTGGGTCGTGATCTCCGCCTTCGTGGCCTGGATGGTCGTGGGGGGCTGAATGGCAAAGAAATCAAGTGAACCGTTCTTTTGGGGCATCTTTAGCGCCGGCGGCGTCGTCACCGCCCTTCTGGTACCCGTGCACCTCCTGCTCTTCGGCTTGGCTTTCCCGCTTGGATGGATCGAAGCTCCCAGCTATGAAAGTCTCCGGGCCTTGATCGGACACCCGATTACGCAACTTTATCTTTTCGTGCTGTGCTCACTCGGGTTGTTTCATTGGGCCCACCGGTTCAGGCATACGCTCTACGATGCTTTTCAAATCAAGCATTTGGGCGGGCTGGTGGCGGTGCTCTGTTACGGAGCGGCCCTGGTGGGGACCGTTGTGGCCGCCTATCTGGTATTGAGCATTTCCTAGCAAGCCACAATCCCTCGCCCCTACTTTCGGGGCTTCGAGTCCTGTTGGAACCGTGCCCAAGGCTTGACGCTGGGCTAAAACCCTACGTCGCCCGGGTGGCTGGACTTGGTCGAAACTCCGTGCCGAAGCGTTTGAGTCACGACGAAACACGCAATCTTGTCCACGGGCTGCTGCGTTGGTACCGCCGCCATCACCGCGACTTACCCTGGCGGAACTCGCGCGACCCCTACCGCATCTGGCTCTCGGAGATCATGTTGCAGCAAACGCGGGTGACCACCGTCATCCCCTACTACGAACGCTTTCTCGATCGCTTCCCGACGATTGACAGCCTGGCCGACGCACCCGAACAGCAGCTCCTCGACTGCTGGAGCGGTCTCGGCTACTACCGCCGCGCCCGGCAGATGCAGCAGGCCGCCCGGCGCATCGTCGAGGAGCATGGCGGCGAGTTTCCGCGTGACTACGACTCGATCCGCGCGCTGCCGGGCATCGGAGCCTATACCGCCGCCGCCGTAGCCAGCATCGCCTTCGGCCTTCCCCACGCCGTGGTCGACGGTAACGTGCTGCGCGTGCTGACGCGATTGTTCAACGAAGAGGGAGATATCTCGAAGGCGGAGGTACGGGGCCGAATCGAGGAGCAGGCGCAGGCGCTGGGTCAAGCCGGCGCACCAAGGCGCTTCGCCCTGTTCAACCAAGCCGCCATGGAGCTGGGTGCGACGCTGTGCGTCCCCCGCAATCCCCGTTGCCTGCTGTGTCCCTTGAGGGGCTCGTGCGCGGCCCGCAAGAAGGGGGTCCAGGAGCAGCGGCCAGTTAAAGCGGCCAGGGCGAAGACCGAAAAGCTTGATATGGCCATCGCCGTGGTCCGCCGTGGGACGAAGCTGCTGTTGCGGCAACGTCCCGCCGACCTGCCGCTGATGCCGGGCTTCTGGGAACTGCCGGAAATCTCGGGCAAGAAGCTCGGCGCGGACTGCTTCGACGGCCTGGGACTCACGCGGTGCGAGAGCCTCGGCGAGTTCCGCCACGGCATCACGTTTCGGGACTACCGGGGTCAAGTCTACCGCGCCCGGCTGCAGGGCCGGGCGCCTCGCGGATACCGCTGGGTTACACCAGAACGGCTGCCCGAATTGGCCTTAACTACGGTCACGCGAAAGGCCTTAGCGGTAGCCAGCATCGCGCTTAAACCCGAAAAATAACGTTCAGACCGAAACTTCGAGCCCATGGCAAGAGTTAACTACTAGAGAGGGTCAACTAATGGGGCCCCCGATTGACGTAGCTAGCAACGTACTGGTGTGAGGTTATGAATTCTCGCAGAGCGATGCTCGGGGTGTTGTTGACCTTGTTCTTCTGCTTCCCGGTTTTCCTGCTTTCGGAGCGGGACGGTCCTGAACCTCGTAGGACCAACGGCAAGCTCGCCAGTGGGGCCAACTTCCCCGGCGAAGACACCTGTAGCAACTCCGAGTGCCACAATGTGACGCCGAACACAGGGGCCGGAGGCGTCGAGATGTCCATCAACGGCGCGCAGATCAACAACTACCAATACACACCCGGAGAGACCGTGCTCGTCCAGGTCAAGGTGAGCGATCCCGATCCGATGCAGCAGCGCTTTGGGTTTCAGATCACCTCGCGGACGCCGGACGGCTGCCAACAGGCCGGCACGTTTACGCCGTCGGGGACCGATCCGCAGGTGCAGATCATCGAAGACGATGAACGATTCGACCCCTGCCCGCCGCTGACTCGCAATCTTCAGTTTCCGGAGCACCTTTTTCCCAAAGGTCTTGATCCTGACATGGCCGTCTTCGAGGTCAATTGGACCGCCCCGGCGACGGACATCGGCCCGGTTATCTTCGCGGCGGGCGGCAACGCCGCTAACGGTGACCAGGAGAACACCGGCGACAGCATCTACCACAGTCAGGAGACGGTTGAATCCAAGGGCGGCCCCCCGCCTCCGCCGCCTCCTCCCAGCCACGAGGTCACGGGAGTATTCGACGCCGCCGGATTCCAAGCGGTGATTTCACCTGGATCGATCGCCGCGGTCGGAGGCTTGTTCACCGACACGACAGCGGTTGCTAGCACCGTCCCTCTGAGCACGAATCTCGACGGGTTCTCGGTTACATTCAACGGCCTCGAGGGGGCGTTGTTCGGTGTCTTTAACGGCGCGTTTGATCAAGCCAACGTGCAGGTCCCGTGGACTGTCGATGTCAACGGCGGACAAGTCGAAGTCCGCGTCCACTGGCAGGACCAAACCGGTACGGTATCGAGCGAACCCTTCATGGCCGCCGCGGCTCAGGCGTCGCCCGGCATCTTCGCCGCGGGGACTCAGGGTATCGTCACCAATTTCAGCCTGGGCGGCGATGACGTGATTCATGGCTCTTGGGCGGCTCCCGCAGGCTCGATTCCGACCGTCTTAACACAGCCGGCAGCGATCGGAGGCGTGATTACTATCTGGTGCGGCGGCCTTGGACCCGTGACGAACACGCCACCAACGGGCGACATCCCGACAGGTGATCTTCCGCTGACCACCAAGACCGTGCGGGTCTTGATCGGTGGTGCGGTAGCAACGATCATTGGCAGCCCGATCCTCCAGCCTACGTCGGTGGGCTTGTACCAAATCAACGCCTTCGTGCCGGGAGGAGTGACGCCGGGTGACGCTGTCCCGATCGTCATCGAGGTCGAGTGCGACGATTTCACGAAGATTCGTAGTCGTGAAGATGTGACCATCGCGGTCCGGCCGGCGCCCGCGCCGTAGGTAGACACTCTCGATTGAGCTGCGACCCGCCTGGGTGAAGCATCAGATCACGTTTGCGAACGTGCACAGACTCACGTTCGACGAAGTCGAATAGAGTCGGGGTGTTCAGGTTTCTTACGCGGACGTTTATGGTACGAGCTGTCGTTTTTCCGCCAGGTCTAGTGCGAAGCGTTTCGAATCCCATCCGTTGCCAGAATCGATTCGCATCGGCTAGGTCGGTTGCGACGTGCGCTGCCAGGCTTAGATAGTTCACCTTTTCTGCTTGACTCACGATCTCCTGTACCAGCAGTTCGGCACTTCCCTTACGCCTCAGAGAAGGGTTGAGGGCCACCCGGCGAACTCCCCCGTGAGGTTCCGCTCACGCCGCCTCGGTCTCGAGCGACACCACCAAGCGCCTGCCCAGCGCCGCCAGCGCTTGCTCGATTCTCGGGAGCTTCGTGGGGTGGCGCGGGTTCAACATGCGCCGCACTTCCTTCTCATCCACGCCGAGCCGCCGCGCGAGTTGCGTCCTGCTGATGCCCGCGTCCCGGAGCGCCAGGTAGAGCGATGCTTTCGCGGCCATCGATCCCGACAGTGGGATCAACACGCGGCCGCGCTTGGGCCTCGACGGCTGAGGAATATCCATCCCGTCAGCGATCCGCCCCGCAATGGCTTCTTCCAAGCAATCGGCCGCTTGCTGTAGGGCGTCTTGGCGGTCCTCGCCGCTGGTGATTGCTTCCGGAAGATCCGCGAAACGGACCGTGAGTTGGCCTCCGTCCTCGGGCTGCAGTTCAGCCGCGTAGTTGAAACTCCACATAAAGTCTCCTAGTCCAGATCGGTCGCCGACAGACCGAGCTGATCGAGCATGGCGCGAAAGGTGCCGGTGGGCAGCTCTCTCTTCACGTCCTGCATCACCGTGCGGGCTTCGCCGTAGTAGAGCGTCGCGTGACTACCCTTGCCGCGTTTGGCCGCGAGCCGAACGGAGACCCCACGTCGCCTGCCAAGCCGTTTGATCTTCCGCACGAACTCTGACCCTTTCGACGACTTCAGTATCGGACATTATTGTCCCGCCTACAACTTGTTATTGCAGCGATGGTGCGCGACAACCTGCCGCTGGCAGGCCGCAACATCTGAGAACTCCCGGTCGACGCAACACGACCGTCTCGTCCCTAATGTCGTAGCCTCTTGGCGAGCCAGGGGCTTCGCGGTCAGCCCGCCCTGCGCGAGAAAAGAGGGCAGAACCAGGCATTTGCCAAGCCCGCGGCCGGCGAACACCCCGCCCTCACTCGGTACACTGGATTCAGATGCCTTTTGATTTGCTTGTTTTCGATCTCGATGGGACGCTCATCGACTCCGAGCTGGATCTCGCGCTGGCTGTCAACGCCACCCGCGCGAACGTCGGCCTCGGCGCCATCGAGCACCAAACCATCGCTTCCTATGTCGGCAACGGCGCCCCGATGCTCATCCGGCGCTCGCTCGGACCCGATGCGTCCGACGAGCAACTCGACGAGGGCCTGCAGTTCTTCTACGCCTACTACCGCGAGCACATGCTCGATAACACTTACCTCTATCCCGGCGTCCGCGAGGGCCTCGGCCAACTCGCCGAGAGCAGCGCGCGCATGGCCGTT
>JAKZVK010000507.1:0-2801 GCA_047516085.1 Bryobacterales bacterium | reverse complement strand
AGCCGTTGACCTGGATGTCGATCATGCCGGGCGCGATCCACGGTTCCCCGTTGCCGGCGCTGGCTTCTTCAACGCGGGCAATACGCCCCGCTTCTTCGTGAACGTGAACGAGACGTCCCGTCTCGGGATGACGGCCTGTGTATATCATTGGAAAGATCCGCTTGGCGGCTCAATCAGTTTGGCATAAGTCCATGCGCAGCGAAATCCTTGCCGACATTGATAGGAAACCAAGCGGAGAGCGGCCAGAGCCCCGGCCGCGAAGGACGGGCCGGGCCCGATCGGCGCTGCAAGCCGGCATCCTCAATCGTCGCAGCCGCAATCGAGACGTTCCTTGAAAAACCTCCGTGATTCGAACCTGCTCGCAGTGCTGACGCTGCTCGCCGCCTACGGCGCCAGCGCGTATTTGTTCTTCGGCGTCACGCAAATCGACACCGACATCGGGCGCGACTTCGTTGCCGCCGATCTGATGTTGCAGGGCCGGGTGCTCTACCGGGATATCGAGTACTGGTTCGGACCCTTCGCCCCCGCGCTTCACTACCAACTGTTTCGAATTTTCGGGCCGTCGCTCAACGTGCTGTTCGGCACGGGCGTGGTGGCGGGCCTTGCGATCGTGCTTCTGAGCTATGGCGTCGGCCGCCGTGTTCTCAGCACGTGGCCGGCCTGTATCGGGGCGCTCATCGTTCTGACCCACGCGGTGTTCGGCGGCTCGGTTCTCAACTACGTAACGCCCTACACCTACTCGGCTACCTATGGGCTGGTGTTTGCTCTCCTAGCGCTGTACGCGTGTCTTCACGCCGTCGATCACGCAGCGCCACATAACGCTGCTCCGCGGCGGCTTGGAGTGTGGTTTGTGGCCGCGGGGGGCGCCGCCGCCTTCGCCGCCATCTGCAAGCAGGAGTTTGCCGTCATCGGGGCCGGAACCGTGGCGCTCGCGCTGGCGTTCGTTTGGCTTGAGGACCGGCGTCAGGCACCACGAGCACTCGGTGCGGCTGTTTTGGGATTCGCACCCGTCGCCCTGCTCGCCGGTGCGCTCCTGTTGCGGACCGTACCCTGGGAGGACTTCGTTGCCAACTACTACCCGCGCGAGTCGGTTGCGGCGCTAGCCCACTTCTACCGCAACATGCAGGGTTGGGGTGACACGGCCCCCGGTTTCCTGCTCGATACGCACATCGCGCTTCTGCTGAACCTCGGGTTTGTGGTTGCAGGAGCATCACTGCTGGGCTTGGCGGTGAACTACTTTCGCGGGGTGCGGCCCGTGGGCGCGAAGGCGTTGCTGCTGCTGGCGGCCGGTGCTCCACTGCTCTGGATGCGGGGCTACTTGTGGGCCTACCCCGCGACCATCGCGCTTGCTGTGTTGGTACTTGCCTACCGGCAACCGAGTTCACCCAGCCGGACACAGGTGCTTCTGCTTGCCACAGCCGCCATCCTTTTCGGCTGGAGGGTCCTGCCCAACCCCGATATCCGCTACTACGCGCTGCTTTATTTCATTCCGATGTTGGTAGTTTATCTCTACCTGCTGTTCAAGATCATCGTGCCGCGTCTCGAGCGCTGGGCTGGCGGACGCGGCTGGAACCAAGCGCTGGCCGTGGTGCTCACCGCGTGCTTCGTCGTCTACCACTTCTTTCAAACAAACGTTCGCCTGCTCCAATCGTCGGCTCCGCTCGTCACCGAACGAGGGACGGTCCACATACCGGCAGACCGTCTCGTGGAGACAGAGATCGTGCTCGAAGAAATCCGGCGCCGCTCGCAGCCAGGCGATCCCATCCTGCTCATCCCCGGCAACACGATGTACTACTTCCTGGCAAACCGCCAACCCGCCTCGCGTTACCTCGACTACGTCTACGCGACGCTGATCGACGGTGAGCGGGAAGAGAGGGAGGTGCAAGCGCTCTCGGCGAGGCGGCCGAGCGTGATCTTCATGTTCCCGATGGGCAGCTCCATCTATATCCCCGGTGATGAGGAGGCGCTGTTCGGCGAAGCGTACAACCGGCGTGTCTACCGCTGGATCGAGGACAACTATGAGCCGGCGAAGGACGTGCCGGACGCGATGCAGCATATTCGTGTGCTCGTGCCGAAGGAGCGCCCCGCGCCGTAAGTCTAAGCAATCCGGAGTATGCGTAACCGTAGCGGGCCCAAGTTTCGTCACACGACCGGAAGTGGTATATAAGATGCACACCATGCCTGACAAACAGACTCAGCGGCTCTTTTGGGCGGTAATCCTATTCGCTTGGATCGGGGCTTCCCCTCTCCTCCTTCGGGCCGCCGAGGGCCCACACGCCGCCGAGGTCGTCAAGATCGAAGACTTGACGCACGACGTAAAGCGCATTCGCTTCAAGGCGCACGAGCCGGACCACTTCCGATTCAACGCTGGCCAGTTTGTCCTGCTCCATCTTCCGGAGCCATACCTGAGCGAGTTCAATCGGCATCACGGCACATCTCACAAGGACGTAGCGCGGCCGTATTCGTTCGCCTCCAGCCCGAGCGAGTTGCCCCACTTCGATCTGATCATCAAGCACTACCCCGCCCCGCGCGGCAAAGACGTCCCACCGGGGCTGGCGTCGACCTACGTTCACACGAAGCTGAAGCCCGGCACGGCCGTAACGTTCAGCGACCCGCTGGGCAGCCTCTACCTGGGCGGCGATTCGACAGACCCGATCATCTGCGTGGCGGGCGGCGTGGGGGTCGGCCCATTCGTGGGCCTACTGAAGCATTGGTTCGACCAGGGTGTCAACGAGAAGCGCAAGATCTACCTCTACCTTGGCGTGCGGTCGAAGCGTGACCTACTGCTCGACAGTGAGTTC
>JAKZVK010000506.1:0-2675 GCA_047516085.1 Bryobacterales bacterium | reverse complement strand
GGTGAGGGCGGCCAGTTCCGGCGGAATCGCCCCGCTCAACTCGTTGTCCCCGAGAGACAGCTCTTGGAGGTTGGTGAGCCCGCCCAGTTCCGGCAGGATCACCCCGCTCAACTCGTTTCTCTCGAGACGCAACCATCCGAGGTTGGTGAGGTCGACCAGTTCCGGCGGAATCGCCCCGCTCAACTCGTTGTACCGGAGATCCAGCCCTCGGAGGTTAGTGAGCTCGCCCAGTTCCGGCGGAATCTCCCCGCTCAACTCGTTGTCCCCGAGATACAGCTCTTGGAGGTTGGTGAGGGCGGCCAGTTCCGGCGGAATCTCCCCGCTCAACTCGTTGCCCCGGAGCAACAGCACTCGGAGGTGGGTGAGCCCGCCCAGTTCCGGCGGAATCTCCCCGCTCAACTCGTTGTCGACCCACCCCACCTCGGGGTCCCACCGAGCTCCGAGATCCAACCGTTCCAGAGAAACCAGTCGGTCCAGGGCGGGCGGGATCGCCCCGCTCAGCCAGTTGCCAGGCAAAGCCAAGCTCGTGACCCGGCCATTGCTGTCCGTGACAACCCCGAACCACTCCCCGAGCGGGGCCTCGCTCAGCCAGTTGGCGCGATTTCTCCAGTCCGGCCCGCCGGTCGCGTGATAGAGTGCTTCCAGCGCCTCCCGGTCCACCGCGACGCTTCCCCGGACCTGAGCATCCGCTATCAGGAGGCACTGAAGGGAAACTCCCAGCAACCACGTCACCGCCTCTACTGCGCACCGCTTGAGTAGCATCCCAATGAAATCCCGGATCATTGACCGGCGGCTCTCCGATCACGCGGTTCCCGCCAACGATAGTCAGGGTCCGACAGCAAACCCCCTGCCCGAAATCCGGTTCTTGCGGTCGCTCCCTTCCGGCCCGCCGGCCGCGTGATCCGGCGCCGCCCGGCAGCGCTCCCCGCAGCCGTAACGGTCGGTGAAGGCGGCGAGACGCCGTCCTTTGGGAGAGCGGAACGGGAGGCTTAGCGTAGGTGACCTCATTATTTGGAGTAATTGGAGCCGTTCAGGGCTTCGGTGGCGGTGCGGACGCCGATGTCGCTAGGATAGCTGCTAGTACAGCAGGATAGCAGTATCCGCCGTTATGATACTGGACGACTTGCCGCACGAGCTGCCCGCCCTGCCCCACAATCCGCGCCGCTGCGCGTGCGGAAGATTCAGCGGCTAAGCTCCATTCCCTGATTCCGCTCCGGTTCACGGTCTGGCTTGCGCGGCGGCTCGCAGCTGCGCAGCTTGCTGCTCTTCGCGCCGCATGGTCACGATGCGGCACCACACATTCCACTGCGAGCGGTGCTTCTCCATGTCCTCCCGCATGGCCTTGTCGAAGTGCTGGGCTTGCGCTCCGCATCCCCGCCGCACGGCATCCTCGACGTACTTGGCCGGCTCACGGCTCAACCTTGTCCGTAGCGAGGTCCGGGCTGTCTCGGCTACCTCGTCGGCCTTCTCGCCAATTCCCTCGTTCAGCCACTGATTCCGGTAACGCTCCGGTAGGGATTGAAAGTAATCACCCACACGATGATACGCCCCAGGGGGCGCCCCGGAGCCAGCGAAGCGGACGCCGATCTCGGTTTCATGGCGCGGCTGCTGGCGCTGTGCTCATTGCCCCGCACCAATCCCGGCAACCGTAAAGAGTACAAGCGCGTTGACTGATTTAAGGAGCGGGCGATGGCACGGAGGGAAACGGCAAAGAAAGCATCTCACATGCAAGGTGACAAACCTTATCAGAAGCACGCCCGCGCGGCGCTGCCATTGCTGGTCCGCCAGGCGAAGGCGTCCGACCGCGCGGCTATCGTGATGTTTGTGGGCCGATTTCCGGCACCGGGCTCTCTAGTGGAATCATGCGGCTCGCACACGGGTTCCCGGTCGCGGCGAACGGGCGGGTCTCGCGAGCCGTGGCACCTGACCCGCACCCTTGCGCCGGCCGGCCGGTGCCCACAAGCGGGGCGTGGCCATCGGACGGCCGCGAGCACTCACGCCTGAACAGATCCTCATGGCCGAGGCGATGACGGCCGCCCCAGCCATCTCAACACGTCAGGTGGCGGAGCAGTTTGGTATCCACCGCTCGACGCTCTATCGGCACCTCAACGCTCATCAGAAAGGCTCCGCTTAGGCGTGCAAAATCGCACCGATCTGCCTGATACCTACCTCTCGTTCGTCCGTTGCGCTGTAATTCCTGCATGGCGCGTTGCATGATCTTGCCTCGCCATGCATCCAGCGATGCGCCCTCTTCGAGCGGACTCTCTTGGATCAGCTCTAACAGCCGACCGCTGTATCCGCGCCAAGCTGACGCACCTTCGGAGTTCCCCACCGCCTCCAACTCAGCGGCAGCAGCTTGCGACATTGCCTCAAACTGATACCGCACGACTTCCTCAGCGCTTAGCTCTTCCGGCATGGATTCCATACTGCGCGCTGCTGGCTGCGCTGCCCGGCACGCCGGTCGCGTCGGCGCAGACATTTGATGAAGCCATGGCAGCGTACGAACGTGGCGACTATGCCACAGCGATGCGAGGGTTCCGTATTCTCGTCGAGCAGGGTGACGCCAATGCCCAATTCAACCTCGGCTCCATGTACGACTTTGGCGAGGGTGTGCCGAGTGCAAGAGAGTCGAACCGCGATACAGGGCGAGCACTATTGACGCAAGACCTCACGCA
>JAKZVK010000505.1:0-7260 GCA_047516085.1 Bryobacterales bacterium | reverse complement strand
GTTCCCGGAGTTTGTTGACGAGTCCCCGTGGCTGGAAGGTGAAGCCTTGGCCCATCCGCTGCTTGGCGAGGACGGCGTCGTCGCCAACGACGTGCGCATCGGCGGCGATCTACGGGTGCTGATGGTGAGCGGCTCCAACATGTCGGGCAAGAGCACGTTGCTCCGCACGGTCGGCATCAACGCCGTGCTGGCGCAGGCGGGGGCTCCGGTGCGCGCGCAGCGGTTGCGGCTTTCGCCCCTGGCCGTCGGCGCGTCGATCCGCACGATGGACTCGCTCCAAGAAGGCACGTCGCGGTTCTACGCCGAGATCACCCGCTTGCACCGCATCATGGACGAGGCTGCCGGGTCTCCACCCGTGCTCTTCCTGATCGACGAGTTCCTGCACGGGACGAACTCGCACGACCGCCGTATCGGCGCCGAGGCCATTGTGCGAGGTTTGGTAGACCGCGGCTCGATCGGCCTTGTCACGACTCACGATCTGGCGCTGGCGCACATCGCCGACGCGCTCTCTCCGCGCGGCGCGAACGTACACTTTGAAGATCACCTCGAAAACGGGCGCATGCGCTTTGATTACAAGATGCGGCCGGGCGTTGTCGAGAAAAGCAACGCGATCGAGTTGATGCGATCGGTCGGGCTGGAGGTGTGATCTAGCAGCCGACTGCTAAACACTACTTCCGGAACAGAGTCGCCGCCAACTCGGTAGCAGTCATGCCGAGATTGTCGGCGACGTCCTTGAGAATACTGCTCAGGGTCCCCGTCTTCATGCGACGATGCCTGGGCACCGTAATGTGATGCTCTCCTCCGTCGACACGGGTGAGCCTCACATGACTTCCCGTCTGTCGCGTGACTCGATACCCCAGTCGTCCTAGAGCGGTCGCCAACGCTTCCCCGGATACATCCCTGGGGAGTTTCAAACCTGGATAACGCTTTCCTTTGCCAGCCGGAGGTGTATCGTGGCCGGGCGATCTGCGTCGCCGAAGTGGCAGCGAACGGCATCACGAACATTCGTCTCGAGGTCCGTCCAGGTGTCGGCTTCCGTAAAGATCGAGGCGCCCCGCGCCGACGCGGTGTATCCGCCCTCCGGGGCGGGCTCTACGATGAAGACCACCTCTTTCATGACTACCGTCATTATAGGTTTCCGCCGCAAGTATTTCGGTCAGGCAACGGTCGCGACCGATGTTGTATGACTGACCCGGAACTTCGGGAGAGGTCGGGTTGCGGAACATTCCGCTGTGGCCTCATTGCCCGGTCAGAGAGTCGAAAGGCCATGGGTCTCTTCGAGCCCCTCGCTACAAGGATTGTGACGAACCCCGCCCCGTGCTCGCTACCGCTTCCGGACGGATCAAGGACCGACTGAAAGCGCGAAGCTGAGAGCTCGTCTCGGTGGTAAAGTAAGGCCATGGAGGGTGCCACCGTAAAGCTGAGCCTGGAGCAGGAGAGGCTGATCAAAGAGCGTGTACGCTTGGGTGAATTCGAGAGCCCCGAGGCTTTCGTTCAGCATGCCGTCGAGCGGGCGCTGAGAGAAAACGGCGCCGAACCTGAACCCAAAGGCGATATTTGGGACGCGGTGGAAGAACTGCGGAGCAGCACCTCCCCCGACGTACAAGCGGCGCTTGAGCGCCTTCCGCCAGATCTCGCCTCCGAGCACGACCACTACATCTACGGCACGCCCAAGCGGTCCCGATGAATGAGGTCTTTGCCGACACATTCTTCTGGACCGCCCTGGCAAATCCTCGGGACACAGCCCACGGGCTTGTGATCGCCGTTCGCCAATCGCTCGACGACGCAACCCTCGTCACGACGGATGAAGTCCTTGTGGAGCTGGCCGCCAACCTTGCGGGCGCCGAGCGTCAGATGCGCGTGTTCGTCTCCGAATACATCGCCCGTATCCTGACGGATCCTCGAATTGACGTAGTGCCGCAAAGTCGGGACACGTTCCTTAGGGGTCTCGAACTCTATCGCTCGCGTCCCGACAAGAGCTACAGCCTCACCGATTGTGTGTCCATGCAGACGATGAAGAGTCGCCGGATTCAAAAGGTCCTCACGCAAGACCGGCACTTCGAGCAAGAAGGATTCCGCGCGCTGTTGTAGTGTAGGGGCTCGGTTTCTTCCGCTACGATGCTCCCCGGCAACTTGACACCTGTGTTCAGATGACGTTCGCATCAGACGGTTAGTTAGGCGCCGGCGGTCCTAGCGGTCAACAGCCACAGCAGAGTGCCTTGTGGTCGCGGGCCCGGGACGGGGACGTCAATGTAGGCGATGGCGCCTTTTTTTAGCTCGATCCCGTAGGCGGGCGCGCCGGTCAGGAAGCAGACGAGATTGCTCAGCAGAGGGTTGTGTCCCACCAGCATGAGCACCTCGGCGGCCCGATGGTTGCGAACCTCTTCCCACACGGCCTCGGGGGAGTTCATGGGGGTTAACGCCTCGGTCTCGATGAGCTGCTCGGGAAACTCGAGAACTTCCTTGGCGACCTCGGCGGTCTCGACAGCGCGCAGGTAGGGGCTGGTGAGGATCTCGTCCGGCGAAACGCCTGCCTCGCGGGCGCGCACGAGGATCTTGCGTAGCTTTGTGATGCCCTTCGGGGTCAGGCCGCGCTCCGAGTCGGATTGCCCGATCTCGGCGTCTTCCGCAATGCCGTGTCGAAAGACGTAGATCTGCATACCGCACCAGCTTATCAACCTGTGAGACGGTGTTGCCCCCATCGGTGCCGAAGCCTTGACGGACCGAGCGTGACGCTCGGCTCGGCGTAATTGTATCGAGGCGCCCTTCGGGAGCTGCGGGCGTCAGGTTCACGCCACCACAGGAGTTCTTGGCTCGAATCCGCGCGAACCCCGAGAAACCGAGTCCGGAACGCAAGCGACGGGGCAATGCGGTCGGTTCGATAGGTAACCCCGGACCCTTTGCCGAAGCACAAAAACCTCAAACGCCCCTTGCCGGGGCTGAGATTGTTTTGCGGCGTCGTCCCTCGACTTGCGTCGTGGGCTACTTTCCATCGCTCCGTACCAGGGCTTGGCTTGGTGGTTGGATGCACGGGGTTGCGCCCAGGGGGAACCGCGGGTTCCCACCCGCGGCTCGGTTGTTTCGTTGGATGCCTCAACTTGCCCGACGAGTTGCCGCGGGGCTCCCAGCAGTGTTCAGCCGTGGACTCCCCGATTCTTTCACGGTCCGTCAGGGAAGGCCGCGGATCTCAAAACCGAGATCCGCGCTACGCGCTCGACCCTGTGTCCATCGTTGCATCTCAACGCGGGCTCACGCCCGCCGGTGCGCAAGCTTACGCTTACGCGCGCGCGGGTTCACACCCGCGCCTCTGTTGTGGCGGGTCGGGCGATCGTTCTGCTTGCGGGCGTCGCGGACGTTATTATGGTGGCCACGCTCGCGAAAGCGCCCCAACGATCCACAAACCAGGAATCCCAACTCATGCCTGAACCCACCCGCAGAGACTTTCACCGTGTAGTCGGCGCCGCCGCTTCGGCGGTGACGGCTGGGTCAGCCGCCGCTGCGGCTCAAGGGCCCGGCGCCGCGGGCTCGCGTCCAAACATCGTGTTCATCTGCTCCGACCAGCACAGCTACAAATACACGGGGTACGCCGGGCACCCGCTCGTCAAGACTCCCCATCTCGATCGCATCGCCCAGAGCGGCGTCACGTTCACCAACACGTATTGCGGCAGCCCGGTGTGCGTGCCCGGGCGCGCCTGCCTGATGAGCGGCATGTATCCGTCCGATTGCAACTCGTTCTGCAACTCGACCGTGTGGGACGGCAGCCACCCGACCTGGGGAACGCGGTTGCGCCAGGCCGGTTACGAGACGCGTGCCACCGGCAAGCTCGATCTGAACCCCGATTTCGACATGGGATTCAAAGAGATCGATACGACGCACGGCCACCGCCACCGTCCCGACATCACTTCGCTGTTTCGGCGTCCGGTCGGCTACCGCGTGAACGAGCAGCCCAACGTCAACGGGCAGCCGCGCGACAAGCCTCACCGCGACGCTGCGAGGACGAAGGTCGCTCTCGATTTCGTGCGTAACGAAGCGCCGGGCCTCGACCGGCCGTGGACGCAGTATGTCGGCTTCCTCGAGCCGCACCCCAAGTTCGTGGCGCTCAAGAAATACTGGGACCAGTATCCGCTCGAAGACATCGACCTGCCCCACATCCCGCCGGGCCATCTCGAAAACCAGCACCTGGCGTTTCAGGAGTTGCGGCGTTTCAAGCGCGTCGCCACGCCCATCTCAGAGGACCGCATCCGGCGGGCGCGAGTGGGCTACTACGGCATGATCACTGAGATGGATGACTACATCGGGCAGCTTTGGGACGCCCTGGATGAGACCAGCCAGCTCGAGAACACCGTGTTCATCTATACGTCCGACCACGGTGAGTCGCTCGGCGACCATGGGCTCTGGTACAAGAACAACCTCTATGACGTCGCGGCCCGCGTGCCGCTGGTGATCGCCGGGGCCGGACTACCGAAAGGGAAGACGATCGACGCGCCGGTGGCGCACGTCGACCTGGTGGCCACGCTGCTCGACTGGGCGGGTGCCAGCGGGGTGGACGAGCTTCGCGGACAAACGCTGCTGCCGATGATCGAAGGCCGCTCCGGGAGTGACCCTGGGAGCGAGCCCGCGTTCGCCTACTCCGAGTCGCACTCGGAGGGCAACACCGCGGGCGGGTTCGTGATCCGTAAGGGCGACTGGAAGTACATTCACTTCACCTGGTACGACGACTTGTTGTTTAATGTCGCCGACGACCCGGGCGAGTTTCACAACCGGGCCGACGATCCGGCTGCTCGCTCGGTCGTTCGTGAGCTACGCGAGATCCTTCACAGCCAAGTGGATCCCGAGGAAGTCACGCGGCGCGCCTTTGCGGCTCAAGAGGCGATGCTAGCCGAGTTCGCGCGTGAGAAGACGGAAGACGAATTGGCGCGAATGTTCGAGGGGCGCATGGGGAAGGGCTTGGCAAGGTCGCTCGCGGCGAAAGCGAAAGCCGACGTGGGCTGATATCGGGATAAGTGGTAGACCGGAAGAAGGAATCCGGAGCCCCAAAGCGGGGCGGGCCGCGAAACGGCGTTGGATGTTGCCCTCGGCGATGGCAACGCCCGAATCCAGGGACCACGGCCCCCAAATATGTTCTCGGCCCGAAAAGCTGTATCGCCCCTTTCAGGGCTTCAGGGGAATGATTGCCTTTTTCCCACGGCTGAAGCCATGGGCTATGATCTCTGGGCCCCTCCGGGCCGAAAACCCTACCGCACAGCCTCATCGGTTACCTCGGCCCGATACCGACGGCACGATTGCCTCGATCAGGAGTGGAGACTGTGGGACGGGTGCGGATGCACACAGACGGGATCAGCGGCCCACCCTGCACGGATCATGAAACGCGCAGTCAGCCGTATTGTCCCCTCAACATTTTGAAGGTGGGCGTCGCCACTATTTAGAGCGGTTTCACAGATGACGTAAACCGCATCCGAAGATGCTTTCGCTATAAGCTAGCGCGTCGATGCTAGGCAGCCCCAAGAGTTGTCTATTCTATTCCTGAAAATGCTCTAGTCGGCGCCTCATCCGTCAACCGGAACGCCACGACATTCACACCCGCCGTCACGGCCACGTACTGCTTGCCCTTGACCGAATAGCTCATCGGCGAGGCCGAGATGCGGATGCCGGTGTTGAAGTGCCACAGTGGCTTTCCGTCCTTCACATCCAACGCGGTGAGAAAACCCTGATCATCGCCGGCAAAGAGCAGCCCTCCGGCGGTCGAGAGGACACCGGCGCCATAGTGGCGCGAGTTGATCTGCTTGTACTCCCACATGCGCTTGCCGGTGGTCAGGTCGAGTGCGCGGACGAACATCTGCCACGGCTCTTGCGGCGCTTCGATATAACCGGTGGCAGCGTAGGAGTGGCCGCCCGGACGGAACTCCTGCTTGGCCTTGTAGCTGATGCCGCAGCCTTCCTTGGCCGCGAAATAAAACCACCCCGTCGCCGGGTTGTAGGCCGGCGACATCCAGTTCGTGGCCCCCGACGTCGAGGGGCACACGAAGTTCCCCTGCAAGGTCGGCTCGACGCCCGGCACGCGGATCGGCCGGCCTTCCGCCGTCAAGCCCGTCGCCCAGTTCAACTTGTCGATAAAGGGCGTCCCGTGCAGGAACTCGCCCGTTACCCGATCGAGCACGTAGTAGAAACCGTTGCGGTCGGCGTGGACCAGCAGCTTGCGCATCTTGCCTTCATAGGGGGCGTCGACGAGCACCGGGATCTCAACGGAGTCCCAGTCGTGCAAGTCATGCGGGGTGAACTGGAAGTGCCACTTCAACTCGCCCGTGTCGGCGTCGATCGCGACCATGGACTCGGTGTAGAGGTTGTCGCCCTTGCGGGGCTCGCCGTCGAAATCGGGAGCGGGGTTGCCGATGCCCCAATAGAGCAGGTTCAGCTCGGGGTCGTAGCTGCCCGAGAGCCAAGTGGCGCCACCGCCGGTCTTCCAGGAGTCGCCCGCCCAGCTTTCATGTCCCGGCTCGCCCGGCCTTGGAATCGTGTGCCAGCGCCACAGCCGCTCGCCGGTCTTGGCGTCGTAGGCGTCGAGCCAGCCATTGAGCCCGTAGTCCCCCGCGGCGCTGCCGGCGATGATCTTGCCGTCGATCGCAAAGGGAGCCGCGGGCGACCAGTTGCCATTCTCAAAGGGAGCAATTCTCGTCGTCCAGACCTCGCTGCCGGTTCGGGCGTCGAGCGCGACAAGATGGACATCTCCCGTGGTGAAGTACACCAAGTTGCCGAGCACTCCTACCCCGCGCTGGTTGCCGCGCCGCTCGGCCGGGTCGCGGCGGTACTCCCAGATCTGCCGGCCGCTGGCGGCATCGAGCGCGTACACCTCGTTCGGGTGGCTGACGTACATGACACCGTCGACCACGATTGGGACGCTTTCCAAACGCCGCGTCGACGTAATCGGGAACATCCAGGCCGGAGCCAGCCGATGGACGTTTTCCAGGTTGATCTGGTCGAGTTTCGTGTGGCGTTGCGAGTCGTAGGTTCCGCTGTAGGTGAGCCAGTTCTCCGGCGGCGGGTTGAGCAGGTCCTGGTAAGTGACCTCGCCCGCCGTAAGGGTGCAGGCCAGCCCCAGCAGAGCCACGAATTTCACGAGTTTCACGGATTTCCCAGGGGGCCGGATTGGCAGCAGGCTCATCATTCGTAAACTCTTCATTCGCAACGCCTTGCCGCCAAGAGACCGGCGGCTGGAGGATAGAGGTCTACTCACCGTGGGCTTGCCTCATTCACTCCGCGTCA
>JAKZVK010000504.1:0-4182 GCA_047516085.1 Bryobacterales bacterium | reverse complement strand
GCCCTGCGCGTAGCGGGCTTCTGCCAGCGTTTCGTAGTGGCGCAGGAGCTCGAGGTCTTCTTGGGTGATCGCCAGCGCGCGATCGACGTAGGCCAGGTCGTAATAGGCGAGCTTGACCCGCCGGACCGTTTCCGCCTGGCCGGCGCGATGGTGTTCACGCACGACTGCCGCCTGCTTGGCCGCGATGCCCTCTTGGTCGCTGAGCTTACCGAACCACGGGAAGCGCTGCGAGATGCTGAGCATGGTCGTTTGCGGTCCGACGCGGGTTTCGGGGCTCCGGACGTATTGGGTGATGCCGAACGCGGGGTCCGGCAGGGCACTCACCTGCGGCAGACGTTGCAAGGCCGCCCGGTAGCGCTCGAACGATTCGCTCAGGGCCGGACTGCGCTCCAGTGCCTCGTCGATGTAGCCGGCTAACTGCTCGTCACCGTGCGTGGCGTAGGTTTGAGCGAACGCGCCCTGGGCCGTAAGCAAAATAGCGACGAGATGGAAGCTAATTCTTGTCCACTGCAACGTTTACCTCCTTGTTGGTCTGTTCAAGCTGGTTGTGAAGTAAGCCGCCGGGCCTGCGACTTCGCGGTTGTCCGCAGGGCAGGAGGGCTAACCGGCACCGAGGTGCCGGTACGGTGACCTGAGTTCCGAGGAACCGGCGGTCACCCTCTTGCGGGGCAAGCCTGGAGGCTTACGCCACGAGGGCTAGCGCGACTAGATCAACAACGTGGAATGCTGGAGGTAAAGCGGTGGTGGAACCGGCGGATTTGGAGCCCGCACGGGAGTATGGTTGACCGCCATCAGGGAGTCTGTGCCGGACGACGCTGGTACGGCGGACGCCGCAACAGATGGATCGAAGACGGCGGAAGCCACAGCCACCGATCCGACCGCGGCACATCGCGCCTGGCAGCCGGTCGGCGGTTGGGCGTCAGCGGGGTCTGCCGGTTTTTCGCAGCAGGCGTGTTCAGAGCGATCCGCGGCGGCCAGAAGTGAGCTGCATGGCACTGCCATGACCATCAAGGCCAAGGAAGAGGCGACGAACACAGCAAGCCGGCGAGATCTGATTACCACACTCTGACTCCGCGAGAAGACCGGCCCGAAAACGACCCAAATCATCTCCTGTTTTTAAGTATAAACCCTGAAGCACACTACAGGGTCAAGCGGTGTTGCGGCGGCTATGGCCCGGGCGGGCAGGGCGACAGCTACCCCGACACCGGCGGCATCGGTACGCGGTACTTGCCGGCATCGACGTCGGCGAAGAGATCGAGCATCTCTTGGTGGATGGCGCCGTTGGAGGCCGTCAGCGTTTTGCCGCCCAGTTCGTAGGGGCCGCCCTTCATGTCCCCATACTTTCCGCCGGCCTCGGCGACCAACAAAAGGCCCGCAGCAACGTCCCAGGGGTTGAGGTCGAATTCCCAAAACCCCTCGAGACGGCCGGCAGCCACCGAGCAGAGGTCCAAAGCCGCTGAGCCGGCCCGGCGAATTCCGTGGCTAAGCATCGACACCTGGTGAAAGAAGTAAACGTTCACATCGCCGTGGCGGTTGGCGCTGGCGAAACCCGTGCCGATCAGGCTCTCCTCGAGTTTCCGCGCCGGAGAGACGCGGATGCGCTGATGGTTCAAGTAGGCGCCGGCATCTTTCTCCGCCGAGAACATCTCCTTATTCAGCGGATTGTACACGACGCCGGCAACCGGCTCGGCGCCGCGCCACAACCCCATGCTGACGGCGAAGAACGGAAACCCATGCGCGAAGTTGGTGGTCCCGTCGAGCGGGTCGATGTGCCACACGTAGTCCGAACTGCCTTGGACGTTGGCGCCCTCTTCGCCCAAGATCGAGTGCGACGGGAACCGCGACTGCAGCCGCTCGACAATCAGTTTTTCGGAACTACGGTCGGCCACCGTAACGAGGTTGAACGCGCCCTTGTATTCGATCGCCACGCGCTTCTCGAAATGATGCAGCAAAAGCTCGCCGGCTTCGCGGGCGATCTCCATCGCCACCGATACGTAGTCGAGGTTGTTCATGGTCTAGTGGCCCGTGGTGAAAGCATGGTTTTTTGTCAAGTTTGTTTGATACCCCCACATATTGCGGTCGGTCGAGCAGGCAGGCACGGCATGCCGTGCCCCTGCATTGCGATTCGCGCGGTTCTCGGTTGTGCCACGGGCTGCTAGGCTAGTGGCCGCGTTCCTCGGCCCCTGTGAAAAAATGCTGCGGACGGTCAGCCGCGGCCTGGCGGACACCGAGAATAGGGCATCTGCATCCTGCCGCTTGTGTCACAGTCCCCGATTTTTTCACAGCGGTTCAAGAAGCGGCTTCGGGACGCTCGTAGAGGTACTTGATTTCGTGCTTGTAGATGAAGAGATTCGGCTCCGCGTCCCTCGTCAGACGAAGGAAACTAGTGTCGTAGTATTCCACGACGCCCGTTACCTCGTCATTACTGCGCAGCCGAATGACCACCGGAACCCGGTTGGCAATTAGGTGCTTGAGGTACTTGACTTCCTCGTAGGTCTGTCCCAACCGGCGATTCGGAGACGGCGGACCGCCGTCGTCTCCGGGCCGCTTCCGTGGCTTCGACGATCTTCGCATGGGACGTCTGTTCTTCGGAGGTTGGTTCACGGCTGTTCCTTCCGTGCCGGCTGGGCCGGGGGCTTTACTTTCTCCGCCGCGCCCTCGGGTTCGTAGTCGGGTGGCGGCGCCTTGGGACGCGGCTTTGGGCGAACACTAATGCGGCGCGGCATGGGCCGCGGGACCGGAGTCTCCGATAGATAATAGCCGTTGCGCGAGAGCACCTGCGCGCCCGGCCGGTCGACCGTCACTTGGATGCGACGAAAACGCTCCAACTCCGAAGCCCTCTCCGGCGGATAGTACGCGATCAAATACTGCGTGCGGAGACTCTCGAGAATCTCATCAAACGCCTCGTCGAGATTTTCGTTGGCGTACTGCACGAAGGTCTCGCCGCCGGTGTTGGCAGCCAAGACCTTGAGGGCGTTCTCGCCGCCCGTATTGCGTCCGGCGTCGCTGCGGATCGGGATCACGATGATGCCGTAGATGACGGCGTCGACCTCATGCGCCGACTCCAAGGCTTCTTGAAACGCCGTGTAACTGGTCGTGTCCCCGCCGTCGGTGATGATGATCATGACCCGTCGTCCCGAGCGGCGTCGCAGTTGGCGGGACGAGAGCAGAATGGCGTCGTACATCGACGTGCCGCCGCCCTTTTGTATTTGGCCGAGGCCTTTGCGGATTCGCTTCTGGGAGTTCGTGAACGGGGCGAGTAATTCAACGCTCTCGGAGAACTGGAGAACCGCCATGCAGTCTTTCGGGTGGGAGCCGTCGCCGAGTAGCTTCTCGAAGAAACGTTTCGCCGACTCGCGCTCGAAGCGCAGCTCCTTGGCCGTGCTCAGGCTCGTGTCGAGCATCAGGGAGACCGAAAGCGGGCGGTTGGTGCGGCGCTCGAAGACGGCGATCTCCCGCTCTTTGCCGCTGTCGGTGATCGTGAAGTTCTCGGCTTCCAGATCGGCGACCGGGGCCCCGCGGGAGTCCTTCACCGTAACCAGCAGGTTGACCAGGCTGACATCGACTTTGAAAGTAATGTCCTCGTGCTCTTTGGGCTCGGCGGATAGCACTACCCCCGCCGCTAGCAGGCAGAGCAGAAACAACGAAAGAGAGATTCTCACTGAGGCGTCCCTGCCGGCCGGGGGATGGACTCTTCCCACTCACCTTCGACCCACACTTCCCCGTCTTCGAAGTATTCCTTCTTCCAGATCGGCACGAGACGTTTCAAACGATTGATGGCTTCGAGGCTCGCGTCATAGGCCGCTTGCCGGTGCGGCGAAACCACGATGATGGCGACGCTGGCCTCGCTGATCCCGAGACGCCCTAAGCGATGCACCATGGCGATGCGGTGGATCGCGTAGTCGGCGGCGATCTCGCGGCCTAGCTGTTGCATCGTCTTCAACGCCATGGGAGCGTAGCACTCGTAGTCGAGAAACTTCGTCTTGCGACCCTTCGAATGGTTGCGGACCACGCCCTCGAACGTGATCACGGCGCCGTCGCTGCCGTCGAGAATGTGCTCGACCAAGCGGCGCGTGTCGATCGGCTCGCGTGTGAGTGCGAAAAAGCTCCCATTCTCTTCGGACACACTGGCGATCCACGGCCCGTCGGGAAGGCCGGAGCCGCCGCTCACCGGCGGCATCA
>JAKZVK010000503.1:0-4653 GCA_047516085.1 Bryobacterales bacterium | reverse complement strand
TCGATCACCAGTGGGATTCCACTGTTCTCAAGAAACTCCTGTGCGAGCCTGGGACCGGCCTCGGACCAGCTCAGCCGAGCGACCTGCTTGAGGAACTCCAGGGTGACGGTGCCGGACTGGTAGTCCGCCTTGGGCAGGCTGGCACGCGCGGTCGCAAGCACATGCCAGCACCAAGCCTTCAGCGCATAGGGATCGGTCTTGGCGTTGGCGCGCAAATGGTCGTTCTTGCGGTAGAGGGCGGCGCACGCCGCATGCTCGCCTCCAGCACGTGTGATCAGGTCGCGCACGAGCTCCTCGGCTCGAGCCAATCTGTCGGGAACATCGGGAATCCAGCCCCGGCGGGCCAACGCCTTGAGTGGAAAGCGGCGCCACTGGATGTTCGCTAGCGGGTCGTCGATCGAATCGCGCGGCTCGCGCAGGAGTGCGTCGGCGGGGATGCCGAGATGTTCGTGCAGCGCGCGCGCCATCGGCATCGTGATGGACCGCTTGCCGGCAAGAACTTCGGACACCTTCGCGCGGCTGCCGATGAACGGAATCAGATCGCGCGGGCTGAGGCCCCCCTGTTCAATGCGGAACTCGAGGGCCGCCACAGGGTCGGGATACCCCATCGGCTCGTTCTTGCTCTCGTACAGCTCGACGAGGTCGGTAAGCACATCGAGCTCCTGGCCGTCTGGGCTGCCGGGCTCCGCGTTCATGAGCTCGTCGATCCGGGAGAGAGCGGCGTCGTGGTCGTTCCCGTTCCTGATCGGCTTGATGTCCGCCATATCACACCTCCTTCACGTCCACGCGGTCGTAGTCGGCGTGCGTGCCGACGAAACGTACGTAGACGATGCGATACGCATAGTTGATCCGTACGACGAGCCGATAGTCGTTGCCCTTGATGTTGAAGACCACGCGCTCCGAGCCGATGATGCTGGCGCTCCCGTACTTCGCCTTCACGTCGGCCGGCGTGGCCCAATCCTCGTGCTCGACTTCCCGATACCAAGCGAGAAGAGGCCCCTTGGCAGCGGGTTGGCGCTCCCAGAACTCCCGAAGGGCCTTCTTGGCGATGATCCGCATCGGGATCGTTCAGCACGCTATGGAAACAGGGTCAGTCTACATAGAGCTACATTGATTGTCAAGTAATATGTTCCCATTTCTATGCCATTCGCGAAAGACCAGGGAGCAGTTCACCCGCCGGCGATGCTGGTTCGGGTCGTGCTCGAGCTTCGGTCGGGTGCGCGAGGCCGGCCAAGGTGCGTTCCCGGATCAGCTCCCGCTCGAACTCGGCCAGCGCCGCGAAGATGCCGAACACGAGGCGGCCGGCCGCGGTCGTGGTGTCGATCTGCGCACCCTGGCCGGCGGGCACCCGCAGGCCCACCCCGCGGGCCGACAGGTCCTGCACGGTGTTGACCAGGTGGGCGAGGTTCCGGCCCAGCCGGTCGAGCTTCCAGACGACGAGCACGTCGCCCTTCCGCAGGGCTCGCAGGCAGCTGTCGAGTCCCGGCCGGTCGTCGCGGACGCCGGAGGCGAGGTCGTGGTAGAGGTTGGTCGCGTCGTCGATGCCCGCCGCCCGCAGGGCGTCGCGCTGCAGGTCCAGCGGGCGCTCAGGTCCCGCGGGCGCGAGCGGTACACGGCACAAGCTCCGGCGCGACCGCACACCCGCCCACCCCTGCGTCAAAGACCACGTCATTTAAGCGACACGGCTCTCCATTTGCTGCGCCTTTCCGTCTCGCCAGACAGTTTCTCCATAAACTGCGCTAGCCGAAAGCGCAACGGTGACTCCACTTCTAGGCGGATACGTCGCTGGATTGCGCTCAAACACAGGTGCGATAACGCGATAAGGTTTAGACACCATGGCTTCCCGGTGCCGCTGTGAGCTATGACAACTTGGCCTATAATTCTACTCGTGCTGCCGCCAAATATGCACCGCATGTAATCAAGAAACCGCGGATCCTCCGTTAGCATGCCTTCCCCGTCGTGTTCCCAGGTTCTACAATGTGACATAAGAAGAACGTATACACTTATCATATCAACGGTGAGTACGTTAATCCATAACCTCGCCTTGTCCTCCTCCTTCCGCAGATTCTCGTACCACGGATACACTTCCGAATCATACTGCAACTGTTCCTCGCTTACACGAGTCCTCTGGCTGGTCCCGCCTTGCAGTCCAATTGTCAATTTTACATTGTTGCCATCGAACAGCTCTTTCGCCGCGATCTCAACAACATGTTCCTGCAAGCGCGTGATAGCGGCGACCTGCTGCGCCCGGATTGTCGCCAACCGGTCCCTGGTCATGCCGAAAATATAGCCGCCGACACCCGACACTAACAGCGCCCACGCCTGAAGCCAGTCCATTGAGTTTCCATCTACTTCCGCGCGTACTTCCCCGCGGTCCGCTGGATTTGCCGGCGAGGGCGCTCAGCCACCCGCAGCCTGAATCTTCCCGTTCACGCACTCCTGGAAATCTGGATTTCGCTCCGGAACGGCCTCAACCAGTTCGTCGAGCGCCGTTGCAACCGGAACCTCCGTCGTTGGGGCGCCCGCAAGGAAGAGCCGCACCGTGGGCGTGAACGGGTTTGCGTTCATCAGCGCGATGTAGAGCCGTTCATACTGCTCATCCCGTCCGGCGGGATCTGCCCGGCCCGGTCAACGCCCGCGACCCGGCCGGTGCCCTGCACACAGCCCGCCACCGTGCACGAATCCTGCTACATCCGCTCGGCGTGCGTCAAGTAGGGCGGGGCGAGGCGCTACTACAAGTTCCGGCCAATGTCAGGCGCAGAAACCGCAGAATCGGTAGTTATGTGGCGGAGGAGATCGAAGAACCACTACCGCATGCCCGATGGTTCCCGTCGCTGGAGCGCGCCGTGCCGCGATGCTGCGACAGCCGTGCCCATAGCGTGCTCCAGCTCCCGGCCTTCAGCCCATGTGGGAAGGACAGCACTACCGGGTCGCCGGCCTCAACCTGCTGGCCGCGATCATCATCTACTGGAACACGCTGAAGCTCGGCGAGGCCGTCTTCGCCAGGAGAGAAGCCGGGCTCGAGATCCCGCCCGGATCGGCCTCCTCACCCTCCATGTCGCAAACGTTCGTTTGCGACACATGCTGATCGGCTACGCCCGCGTCTCGAAGACCGACGGCTCCCAGTCGCTGGACCTGCAGCGCGACGCCCTGCGGGCCGCTGGCGTCGACGACGCGGTCAACCTCTACCACGACCTCGCCTCCGGCGTCCGCGACGACCGGCCGGGACTCGACAGCTGCCTGCGGGCGCTGCGGAAGGGCCACGTGCTCGTCGTCTGGAAGCTCGACCGGCTCGGCCGCAACCTCGCCCACCTGGTCAACACCGTGCAGGACCTGTCGGCCCGCGGGGTAGGCCTGCGTGTGCTCGTCGGCGACGGGGCGCAGATCGACACCACCACCGCGGCCGGCCGCCTCGTGTTCGGCATCTTCGCGGCGCTGGCCGAGTTCGAGCGGGAGCTGATCCGGGAACGCACCGTGGCCGGGCTCAAGGCCGCGCGGGCACGTGGGCGCAAGGGCGGCAGGAAGTTCGCGCTGACGAAAGCTCAGGTGCGGCTGGCCCAGGCCGCGATGGCGCACCGCGACACGTCGGTGTCCGCGCTGTGCCGCAACCCGCTGGTGGACCCAGCGCCTGGCACTCGGCCGCGCCCCCCCGGAGGCAGGTGGACCTGATACGATAGATTCCCATGAAATCGACATTCAAATGGATCGACAACCGTTTCATCGAGACTCGCAAGCTCGCGTGCCCGACCGCTGGCTGCGGTCAGGTCTTCGAGGTCGATTACGCGATCCACTACAGGTCGGACGCGAAGTCGGATCGCTTCCAGATCGGAGACGCTGCGATGAAGGGCGCAGAGTACAACCAGCCCCTCATCGTAATGACCTACGTGCCGCTGAGCTGTCCTCGCTGCCAGCGCACCGACGAATTGTGGTCCACTTCTACGCCGGCGGTCGCTGTGCGTCCCATCAGGGGCCTGCGGTGGCACAGCACGATGGCGCAGCTTGCTCATCTCGCCCGAGCGGCCCACAGGGTCATCGACATGCTCGAATGGGCTTACGGCTGGGTGCTTCGGGGCGTCAGGCGGACGACGGCCGGGCCCGCAACAGCCGGGCCCGCAACAGCACGGCGGGTTGGACCCGGACTGTGATGTCAATGGGCTTGGTCGGACTGGGGCACCGGGGGGCCCTCGGGCGAGAGTGCGGTGAGCGCCGCCGCCCGGTGCGAACGCCACGCACTGCCGCGGTCACCATTCCCGGACTGGGGGCAGACCGTGAGTCCACCATCACCCGTCCGTCGATGGAAGCGCGAGGGCCGCGCCCGTCACGCGGCTGCGGCGTGCCGACGGCAGGTCGGCGATCTGCGTCGAGAGCCGCGTGTCGAGATTCGCGATTTCGGTCCATAGCTCGCCAGCGACTCGCGCAGCGTCAGCTTCTTCTCCGCCGCCTCATCGAGCAAGTTTGTCGAGCTGGTCGCGGAGCATCACGCGGCCTCCCCAACGGTCACGCTGACCCGCTTGCCCAACCGGCGCAAGGCGCGGTCGATCGTTGCCGACTTGGTGGCATGGTCCGGATTCAGCATGCGCCGGACTTCGCTCTCGGCAACGTCGAGATCGCGGGCGAGACGGCGTTGCGACACACCGGCCTTGCGGAACGCTT
>JAKZVK010000502.1:0-7575 GCA_047516085.1 Bryobacterales bacterium | reverse complement strand
ACGCATTCCCGAAGGAGGACTTCGTTCACGGTTTCACCAATCAAGCTGAGGGACAGAACATCGCGCCGCTGCTCGCCGAAGCCTACAACCGCGCCGCCGAGACGATGGCGCGCATCGCCTTCCAGACAGGCGACTACCGGGACCTCGTTCCGTGCCGCGCGGCATCGGCCAACGACGCCTCGTGCCGCGCCCGCTTCATCCGCACGTTCGGGCGCAAGGCGTTCCGGCGGCCGCTCACCGTCAACGAGTTCGCCCGCTACGAAGCGCTCTTCCGCCGCGAGGCCGAACGCGCGAACGACTTCCTGGCGGGTGCGCGGATCACCGTCGAAGCGATGCTGCAGTCGCCGAAGTTCCTCTTCTATGCGCGGCCGTCGTTCGGCAAGGCCGACCCCTACCAGACCGCCGCGCGGCTGTCGTACTTCCTGTGGAACACCATGCCCGACGACGCGCTGCTCGACGACGCCGGCAGCGGCGCGTTGGCGACGCCCGACGGTATCGAGCAAGCGGCGCGCCGCATGTTACGCGACCCGCGCGCCCGCGAGGCGATGCATGGCTTCCTGGCGCAGTGGATGCGCTTCGACCGTCTCGAGAGTGCCGTGCGCGACCGCCGCATCTACCCCGAGTTCAGCGCCGAGCTGGTGGGCTCGATGCTCGAAGAGACGCGGCGGCTCTTCGACGACGTTGCCTGGGCGGACCGCAACTTCATGGACGTCTTTCGCTCCGACTACAGCTTCTTGAGCACGAGCCTGGCGCAGCTCTACGGCGTGCCGGCGCCCGCCGGCGAGTTCGAGCGCACGGTGTTCCCACCCGAGGCCGAGAGAGCGGGCCTGCTGGGCCAAGCCACCTTCCTGGCCGTGACGAGCAAGCCCGCCGACACCTCGCCCACCGAACGCGGCAAGTTCATTCGCGAGCACTTCCTGTGCCAGGTGGTTCCGCCGCCTCCGCCGGGACTTGACACAACGCTCCCGCCCCTCACCGACGAGAAGCCGCTGACGACGCGCGATCGGCTCCAGATTCATCTTTCGAACGAGGCCTGCGCCGCTTGCCACCGCCTGATCGATCCCATCGGGTTCGGCTTCGAGAAGTTCGACGCCATCGGACGCTTCCGCGAAACGCAGAAGCTCACCATCTTCCCGACACAGGATGAACAGCGGCGCAAGGTGAAGACCAAGCCCACCGAGTACTCGCTCGCGATCGACGCCGCGGGATACGTGCAGGGGCTCAACGGGGTTGAGTTCTCATCGCCCAAGGAGCTGGGGCGCATTTTGGCGGATGACCCGACGTGCCAAAGGTGCGTCGTCAAGCAACTCTTCCGTTACGCCGTGGGTCGTCCCGAAGCCGAGGCCGACCGGCCCTCGATCGACCGCGCCGTCGAGCGTTTCGAAACCTCGCGTTTTCGCTTCGAGGAGCTTATAATCTCAATAGCCACGTCGGACTCGTTTCTAGGCGGTCCGAGCTAATCATGAGGCCACCGATTTCAAGGCGAACGTTCCTTCGCGGAGTGGGACTCGCGGGAGCGGCGGTGCGTGTAGGCTTGCCGGCCTTCGACGCGATGTTCAACTCGAGCGGGACGGCCTACGCCGCCGCGGGCCGGCTGGCGGAGAAGCCGATCGAGTCGCGCTTCGTCTTTTGGTTCAACGGCAACGGCATCCCGGAGAAGTATTGGATTCCCGCCGAGACGGGCGCCGACTATCAGTTCACGCCGTGCCTCAGGCCGCTGGCCCCCTTCCGAAACGACATCCACATCGTCACCGGGCTCGATAGCCCGGCAGCGCGGCTGCCCGGACCCGGCAACAGCCACTACCCGTCGATGAGCGCGATGCTCTCGGGCCAGGTCTTCACGGGACGAGGCGCGGGCGGACCGTCGATCGACCAGTTGATCGCGCGCAAAGTCGGCCAAAACTCGCGCTTCCGGTCGTTGCAAATCGGCGTCTCGCAAGAGTCGTTCGGCGAGAGCATCCAGAACAACATGAGTTGGGCGGACCGCGACCGGCCGCTGCCGCCCGAGATGATTCCGCACCGGCTGTTTGACCGCCTGTTCGGCTCGAAAGAAGAGCACTGGATCGATCGCCAGAAGAGCATTCTCGATGCGGTGCGCGACGACGCCTCGTCGCTGCAATCAGAGTTGGGCGCGAGCGACAAGGTGCGGCTGGAAGAGTACCTCAGTTCCGTTCGCGACCTCGAGCGGTCGATTGCGAGCCTACCACCCGAGTACAGCCGTCCGGTCGAGCGCCCGGCTGAGGGCGGCGACATGCGCGACTGGCCGCGCATCGCAAAGCTGCAAAGCGACCTGCTGGTGCATGCGTTCGCGTCGGGGCAAACGCGCGTGGCGTCCTATATGCTGACCAAGTGCCAAGGACTGTCGCGCTTCCCGTGGCTCGGGCACACGGCGCAACGCCACCACGAATACACCCACGGCCAAGTCGAGACGCCGCGCGGCATGCGCATTCTGCGCGACATCTGCCGCTGGCACGTCGAGGAGTTCGCGTATCTAGTCGCGAAGATGAAAGCGACTCCGGAAGGCGACGGCAACCTGCTCGACCACACCGCCCTGGTAATGATCCACGAGCATGCCGAAGCCAACGCCCACAAGAACAACGGCCTGGCGATGATCGTCGCAGGACATGCCGGCGACCTCAAGACGGGCCTGCACACCAAGACGACCGGCACGGTCGGCGACCTCTACGTGACCGTAGCCGACGAAGCCCTCAAGGCCGGCATCGGGTCCTTCCCCACCGCCGAAAAGAAGCTCAGCGACATCGTCTAGCGCTGGCGCTGACCAAAATGTAGGGGCACGGCATGCCGTGCCCGCGAGCAGCCGTCGTTGTAGGGGCGGACCCCTGCGTCCGCCTTCGAAACCGCAGCAGACACTCCTGTTGCTTGTGCGGACGCCGCTGAAGTACGATGCCCGTTCATGACTCTGCTGGGCATCGCGGTGGCGGGCGCGTTGGGGGCGCTGGCTCGGTTCGGGATGAGCGGGCTCGTTCACCGATTCGCAGGGGCCGGCTTCCCGGCCGGGACCCTGGCCGTCAATCTGCTCGGCTGCTTCCTGCTCGGCGTTCTGGTGGAGCTGGCGCGCTACAGCGGCTGGGTGTCACCGACCGTCCGCACCGTGGTGGGCATCGGCTTTCTGGGCGGCTTCACGACGTTCTCGACCTTCGGGGTCGAGACGTTCCGCGCCATGGAGTCGGGCGATTGGCGCGCGGCCGGGCTGAATGTCTTGTTGAATGTCGTGGGAGGGCTGCTCTTCGTGGCGGCGGGCGTCGTGCTGGCGCGTGAGGCGCTTCACTGGCGAGGCGGGCTATGAGACAGATGGAAGGCGAACAGGTTCTGATGCGCATCTTCATCGGCGAGAGCGACCGTTGGCAACATCGCAGCCTCACCGACGCGGTGGTGGAGCTATTCAAGAAAGAGGGCTTCGCGGGTGCGACGGTCCTTCACGGCACGCAGGGCTTCGGCGCGCACTCGGCGATTCATCGCGACTCGATTCTTCGCCTCTCCCATGACCTGCCGGTGGTCATCGAGGTCGTCGACAGCGACGAGAAGATCCAGGCAATCCTGCCGCAGTTGGATGAGATGCTCGACGGCGGATTGATCACCATGGAGAAGGTACGAGTGATTCGCTACCGCCCGCACGCCTAACGCTTTACGGTTGATTCCTACAGCCCCAGCAGCTTCTTCGCCTCGACGGGGTAGTCGGTGGCGATGGCGTGGACGCCGGCGGCGTGGGCGGCTTTCCAGCGGTCGGGCTCGTTCTGGCGGATGTAGATGAGGATGCGCTTGCGGCCGTCACGTGCCGTCTCGACTTGCTCTTGCGTCGGCATGTAAGGCGGTGCCGGCGTCACCCAGATGTAGTCGAAGTAGGTGCTACGCAAGACCGCATCGAGCTCTTGCTGGTTGCCGGCGCGGCCCGAGACCGGGAAGCGGGCGTTGGCGATCTTGAAGCGCTCGGTCGAACGCGAGTCCATGCCGAAGCTGAAGACGCGGTCAACCATGTCGAAGCGCTCGGCCAGGCTGACGATCTTCTCTTCGATGCCGGGGGATAGCTTCTTCATGTTGATGGCGATGAAGGTGTCTTTGTCTTTGTCGCGGCGGGAGATCATGTCGAAGACCTCTCCCAGAGTTGGGATCTTCTCCTTCTTGAACTTCGGGTCGTACCACGAGCCCGCGTCGAGCGCCTTCAACTCGCGTAGCGTCATCGCCATCACGTCGCCCGAGCCGTTGGTCGTGCGGTCGACGGTCGCGTCGTGGATGACGACGGGCACGCCGTCTTTCGAGAGATAGACGTCTAGCTCAATGCTGATGCCTTGGTCGACGCAGGCCTTGAAGTTGGCCATGGTGTTCTCGGGATACTCTTGCACCATGCCACGATGGCCGTAGACTTTCGTCTTGTGCTCCGCTGCGGAGACGGCCGGTGAGGAGGCAACAACCAGAGCTGAGAGGGCAAGCAACGCCGAGCGGTGAAGCCGCAGTAAGGTCAGCATGCGAACATTATAGTCTCAGCATGGGTTTGCCGCCTCTTCGACGCGGCGGCGGGCACGGCATGCCGTGCCCCTACAGTACCGATGCAGTCTGAAGCCGGCTTACTCCTCGTTCCCGAACCTGCGGCCATTCCGGCGGGGAGCTACCTGATGGGTCAAGCGGATGGGCGTGATGAGGAGCGACCGGTTCACGAGGTCGAGGTCGGCGCGTTTCGGCTGGGGCGCTACCAAGTGACCAACGCGGAATATGACGAGTTTGTCCGCGTGACCGGCCGCAACGAGACGCGTCTCCGTCATCAGGAGCACTTCGACCATCCGCGGCAGCCCGTCACTGGGGTTAGTTGGTTCGACGCCGTTGCCTATTGCGAATGGTTGACCGTCGAAACTGGCCAGCCGTTCTGGCTACCCAC
Organism: Bryobacterales bacterium; assembly: GCA_047516085.1. Taxonomy (GTDB): domain Bacteria; phylum Acidobacteriota; class Terriglobia; order Bryobacterales; family UBA6623; genus JAKZVK01. The sequence continues at coordinate 2,684 of JAKZVK010000502.1, read as the reverse complement.
CGAGGCGCAGTGGGAGTGGGCCGCGCGCGGCGGCTTAACGGGGAAGCTCTATCCGTGGGGCGATGCGCCGGTCACCGAGCGCAAGGGGTACGGGGAGCGTTGGCGGCAGGGGCCTGAGTGCGTGGGGCAGTCCGAGCCAAACGGCTATGGCCTGTTCGATATGTGCGAGAACGTTCACGAGTGGTGCTCGGACTGGTATGACCCGGAATACTACGGCGTCTCGTCGCGCGTGAATCCCCCCGGACCGGATGAAGCAGGCCCGGATGAGAGGGTGCGTCGAGCGTCGCGTGGCGGTGCATGGCGGCATCAGATCAAGATCTCGCGTTGCGCGGCGCGGAGTAGCATCCCACCGCATTTGGAATACGCCGACTACGGCTTTCGCGTCGCATGCCGGCAACCCTAGCTAGTCGAGAGCTGCACTCTTTGGATATCCCGAAGCGATCTCCCGAAGTGTCGAGGGTACAGCTTGTAGGGGTGGACCGCTGTGTCCGCCCCGCCGCCCCTGGCCCCTGGTACACGGCTTCTCTTTCGCACAGCAACAGAGAGCTACTCCGCTGCGCTGGGTGGACGCAGCGGTCCACCCCTACACCACGAACTGAGGCGGTAAGACTACCCTATGTATGCCTCGCTTCAGGCCCTGCAAACGCCTACACCCGCCTGACGTGCTGCCTCGCCCAGGGCCTTGTCGAGCGTCGCCAGCTCCGCACCTTCCCGCATCGCAAGGTGGAGGTAGGCTGCGTCGTACGTCGAGAGGCGGTATTGCCGCGCCAGGTTCAGCGTCTCGCCCATCGCCAGCGCCAAGAGTTGTGGCTTCATCAGTACGTCCAACTCGTTGAGAAGCTCGGCTGCCAGGGTGACATCGGCCCTGCTCATTCTTGCCTGACGCTCCGCCACGAGGAGTCCATTGGCAACCTCGAGCGGCCAAATGGCGGGGACGACGGCCTGACTCGATCCGGCGATGCGTTTGACGACCCGTTCGGCGTAGACGCTTCGCTCATCCAATAGGCACCACGCAAGCGCCACGGACGCGTCCAACACGACCATGCTCAAAACCGCCGGCCCTCGTTGATCATTTCGCGAATGCGCATCTTCCCGGGCTTGCCGCGGTCGCGGATCTTGCGCATTTCCTTTAGCAAGGCGGCCGGGCCACGTTTTGCCTTCGCGCGTTTGAACGGTACAAGCTTTGCGATGGGGGCCCCTCTGCGCGTGATCGTGATGTCTTCACCACGCGACACACGCTCCAGCAGCGCGGAGAAATGGGTTTTTGCTTCGAAAGCGCCAATGGTTTCCACGACGAGTCACTGAACAACTAGTTGGATCAACTAGTTGGATCATAACCGATCTTAGGTTGATTGGCAAGCTAGCCATGTGGTGCCGGGAAGCGTGACTGGCCCACGGGTTGGTACTTCAGCGGTACAATTCCCCTAGAGAGGTCCGCGATACGAATCCGACGAGTTTCTTTTCGGGCGGAGCCTCGCTGCCACCACGGACACTCAGAGCCGCAAGCGTGAGCTTGCGTTGAGACATGGCCGTGACGATGGGTGTTGCTGGAAGAAGGGTTGTTGTCGCAGGGGTTCCAGCCGTGGCCGTTGATACTTGAAGCTGATCAGCGCAGGCTGACGCCTGCGGCTCTGAGTTGTTGGTCCAGCTCTGCGGCGGCGGGCACGATGGCTAGGTTTTGAGGGGCATACCCTTGATCGGGCAGACCATTTCGCATTACAAGATCACCGAGAAACTCGGTGAAGGCGGGATGGGTGTGGTTTACAAAGCCCAAGACACCAAGCTCGATCGACCGGTGGCGCTGAAGTTTCTCGCGCCGCATTTGTTGCGCGACGAAGAAGGCCGCAAGCGCTTCGAGCGCGAAGCGAAAGCCGCGGCCAAGCTTGACCACCCCAACATCTTCACGGTCTACGAAATCGACGAGGTAGAAGGACGCACCTTCATCGTCATGGCCTTCCTCGAGGGCCGCCCGCTGAGCGAGCGCATTGACGAAGGTCCGCTGAAGTTGACTGAGGCGCTCTCGATTGCGATTCAAATGGCCGAAGGGCTCGAGGCCGCGCACGAGATAAGGCATCACGCATCGCTATATCAAGCCCGACAACGTCATGTTGATGTTGGGCTCGCGCGGCCTCGTCAAGCTGATGGACTTCGGCTTGGCGCAGCTTGCCGGCAGCTCGAAGTTCACGCGCGAGGGAACGACCCTTGGCACAGTCAACTACATGTCGCCCGAGCAGGCCGAAGGCGCCCCGACCGGCAACGCCGCGGATATCTGGTCTCTCGGCGTGGTGCTCTACGAGATGGTCGCGGGCCAAAAACCCTTCTGTGGCGACTTCGATCAAGCGATCGTGTACTCGATCATGAACGAGCCGCCCGAACCGTTGACGGCGGTGCGAACAGGCGTACCGAAAGAGCTGGAGCGGATTGTCAACAAGTGCCTGGCGAAGAAGCCCGAGCAGCGGTACCACCATACCGACGAACTGCTCGGCGACCTCCAGGCGGTGCGGCAGGAACTGGAACCGCAGCCGTCGCGAGTGGCGGCGCAACCCGTAGCGGCCAAGCGCACTTCGACCGCTTTGATCGTTGGTATGGCTGCGGTGCTCCTTGCTGCCGTTGGTCTTACGTGGTGGTTCAGCCGCTCGTCCGATTCGGGCATGGAAGCGCCGCCGCAGTACAAATTGACGCAG
>JAKZVK010000501.1:0-11789 GCA_047516085.1 Bryobacterales bacterium | reverse complement strand
CAACTCGCGCTCCTGCTGCCACGACTGACGCAATTCAATCAGCCCGTCGTACCCGGCGAAGCGGAAGAAGGCCGCGGCCGCGACGAGGAGGCCCACGTATAGCAGGCGACGACGGCTACCGGCGCCGAAAGACATTCGCTTTATTCTAATCCCATTCCTTCGCGAAAGGGTCCGGCTGATAGAGTATCTTTCGTGGAACGTTTGTGAACCGCGCAAACCACCCTCGCTTGTTCTCAGGCAGGCGCGGCCGGCTTCTTGTCGTGGCGGCCGCTCTGGCCGGCGCACTCGTGCTCGCCGAGGCCGCGCTGCGCATCCATGCCTGGGTGGAAGGGTCGCGGCGAAACGACCTGGCCGGGGCGCCTTACACGCTGACGCTGTACGCTACCGATGGCGTCACCAGCTTGTCGGAGCATGACGGACGGCTCAAGCTGATCCTCGACCCGTTTGTCACCTATCGCAACCTGCCCGATCAGCGCGACCCGTGGTTCACGATCAACTCGCGCGGCTATCGCGGCGCGGAGGTGGACAGCAGCCCCCGCACGACCCGCATCGTACTCGTCGGCGGTTCGGCGGCCTTCGGCACGGGTGCCTTGTCGGACAACGAAACCCTTGCCGCCGCGCTCGAGCGACGCTTCGACGGAGTGCCAGTCATCAACGCCGCGGTCAACGGGCATGTCTCGACCGACGAGCTGACGCTTCTGGAAAAGGAGCTGCTGGACCTCGACCCGTCGCTCATCCTCGCACTCGACGGCTTCAACGACTCGCAACTCGGCTACGTCTTAGCCGGTGAGCGGACGATGACGAACTCGACGTTCCGCGACTTCGAAGATCGCTTGATCGACTGGCGGGCCAGGCGGACAAATCCGCTATGGGCAGGCTGGGCGTTGGCGCGCTCGCTGTTCCGTGAACTAGGCGGCCGGGTGGAGAGGCTGGGGCGGCTTCCAGGCAGCATACGGCGCGACTGGTACGGCCAGATGCCCGACGACCACCTCGACGCCAAGCTCGCGATCTACACCCGCAACGTGCAGCGCATGGCGACCCTGGCCGCCAAGAGAGACATCGCGTTTCTCGTGATGCTACAGCCCCAACGGCCCAACGTGTGGCGCCATTGGAAGTACTACAGCGAGCGATACAACCTCTTTCTGGAGCGGGCGGCCAAAACTTTCGAACGGGAGGGGGTCGAGTTCTTGGATCTGCACGCCCTGGAACAGATCGAGAAGCCGCATTTCCTCGATGGAGACGACCTGCACTTCAACGCGGCCGGCGTAGAGGTGGTCGCCGCCATCGTCGCCGCGCACATTCACGGCCGAGGCCTTTTGGGTCCGCCCAAGGAGGCCCCACCACAAGAGCCGGCAAGGTAGTCGGAAACATCTACGCCAACTGCAACGACGGCTCGGCCCGCTGGTCGAAGCCGGTCCGTTCGCCGCGCGAGAGGCGCGGATAGCCCGCGGCGGCAATCATGGCCGCGTTGTCGGTGGAAAGCAACAGGCTCGGGAAGTACAGCGGATACGGCAGCGACGTGAACCGCCGCCGCAACCCCGAGTTCGCAGCCACACCACCGGATACGATGATCGAGCGCACCGGCTCTTCTTCCACCGCCTTGAGGGTGCGGCGAATCAGTTCTTCAATCACCGTTTGCTGAAACGAGGCGATCAGGTCGAGGGTCGCTTGCGTCGTCTCCTCGACGATGGGGTCGAGCGAGGCAGGCCGTCCCCGCGCAAACAGACGGCGGCGGCGGTCGATCTCTTGGTCCATGTTGGCGGCGCGAACGTGGCGCAGTACGGCGGTCTTGAGACCGCTGAAGCTCAAGTCGAGCGCGTTGCCCTTCATCCGCGTCAGCGGCAGGCGCACTCGCGAGGCGTCCCCCAGCGGCGCCAGCTTGTCGATCAGGGGGCCACCGGGATAGCCGAGGCCGAGCAGCTTGGCGACTTTGTCGAAGGCCTCACCGGCGGCATCGTCACGGGTGCGTCCCAGCAGCCGATAGCGGTAAACGCCGGCTTCGTCCAACTCGACGAAGAACAGGTGGCTGTGGCCGCCGCTGACAACCAGCGCCAGCGCTGGGAATAAGACCTCTCGCCCCTGCTGCTTCTCCTCGAGCACCACGGCATGGATGTGTCCCTCGATGTGATTGACTCCCAGGAAGGGAATGTCGAGCGAGAGGGCAAGTCCCTTGGCGAATGTAAGCCCAACGAGCAAGGATCCGACAAGGCCCGGGCCTCGGGTCACCGCGATGCCGTCGAGATCCGCGTACCCGATGCCGGCCTCTTCGAGCGCTTGCCGCACCACGGGGACAATCGCCCGCAGGTGCTCCCGCGAGGCCAGCTCGGGAACCACGCCTCCGTAGCGATAGTGCGTTTGTAGCTGGGAGGCAATGACATTCGAGAGCAAGCGCTCGCCCGACTCGACGACAGCCGCCGCCGTCTCGTCACACGAGGTTTCTAGGCCGAGAAGATATCGTGGGCAGGTCATCGGGTGGCGAGGTCTACAGAAAGGAAAACACCCCCGGGGGCGTTAGCCCGCCGAGGGTGTTTTGGAGTCGCGGGCCAGAGCCCACGTGTACTGAAAATAGCCGAATTGGTGAGATGGCCGGTCCACAGGAATCGCGTCCCGTTCACTGGAGCGGGCATCTGAGCAATCGAGCTTGAGCTCTAGCTGTCGGCCACCTCACAAGGACTACTACCAGGTTCATTCATTTGCTAGATCACCTCCTTTCGCCAGTGTTAGCTACATGCTACGGTCGAAGCGATGTCGAAGTCAATACCGGAGCGTGTTGGCGTGGGACGGCCCAGCCGCGTGGCCGCACCGAAGGGGTGCACAGACACCAATGTCTCCCCCTAGCGCGCTGCTAGAATCGACAGCGAGAGGAGGCTTGGCGCCCGGGGGCCTCGCTCCCACGTCGTCAGTTCTCCGGCCCTCCTGTGAGCCCGGGACTGTCTCATCTTTTCTCCTCGTCAACCACCGATCGAGATCTACGATGCGTGATCGGAACTCATACCCACTCCGCCTAGCGGCTTTTCTTCTCAGCGTCCTTCTGTTGGCTTCCGGCGCGGCCCGGTCGGCGACGCCGGCGACACCGGACGAGTTCGCCGGCTTCCCGATCGGTTCCGACGGCAACCTGCTGCGCTGGGAGAAGATCGTCGAATACTTCCGCACCGTCGCCGCCGAGAGTGACCGGGTGATGGTTCAGGATCTGGGCAAGTCGACGAACGGCAACCCGTTCATCATGGCGACCGTTTCGTCGCCCGCGAACCTGGCCCGGCTCGATGACATCCAAGCCACGCAGCACCGCCTCGCCGATCCCCGCAAGCTTAGCGACAACAGGTCGAGGAACTGCCGTGGAACTCGCCTGTGGTCGCCTTGATGACCTGCAACATCCACTCGACCGAGATCGCCTCCTCGCAGATGGCGCTCAAGGTGCTGCATCGGCTGGCGACCGAGGACTCGCCCTGGGTGCGGAACGTCCTCGATCATGTCGTGTTGCTGCTGGTGCCGTCCTTCAACCCCGACGGACAGATCATGGTGACCGACTGGAACAACCGCGTGCGGGGAACCGAGAACGTCTGGTCGCCGCTGCCGTGGATCTACCATCCCTACACCGGCCACGACAACAACCGTGACGCCTTCCTGATGACCCAGGTCGAGGCGCGCCTGATGAACAAGGTGCTTTACCAAGACTGGTTTCCGCAGGTCTACCTCGACCAGCATCAGATGGGCAACGCCGGGATGCGGGTGTTCGTGCCGCCGTTCACCAACCCCATCAACCCCAATGTCAACCCCATCATTTGGGCGGAAATGGGGCAGTTCGGCCTCTCGATGTTCGCGAGGCTCCACGAGGCCGGGTACTCGGGTATCGGCTACAACCTCAACTACACGAGTTGGTGGCAAGGGGGCTTCATTCGCGCGGCGTGGTTCCACAATATCCTCGGCCTGCTGACGGAAGTGGCCAGCGCCAACCTGGCCAGCCCCGTCTATCAGGAGACGACCGAGCTGCGGAAGAAGCCCAGCGATGCGTACACCTCGGAGCAATGGATCAAGCGGCGGGAAGAGGACCACGACACGCCGCGGCCGGCACCCCGCAACGTGGTGCCGCTGGTGAACTATCCGCGTCCGTGGCTCGGCGGCAAATGGACGCTCAACGACATCATCGAGCACCAACTCGTCATCGCCTACGCCTTTTTCGAGACCGCCGCGAACAACCGCGTGCAGGTGATCGAGAACCAGATTCGGCTGGGCAGCCAGGCCATCGACAAGGGCAAGCAGGGCGAGCCCTATGCGTACTTGTTTCCGCCCGACCAGCATGACCCGGGCGCGGCGTACGAGCTGCTCGAAGCGCTCGAGCACAACGGCGTCGAGATTCACCGGGCCTCGGAGGCCTTCAGTGCCGACGGTGAGTCGTATCCCGCCGGCACCTTCGTTATCCAGCTCGCGCAACCGTTCCGCAACTACGTTGTCGACTTGCTCGAAAAACAGGACTACCCCGACCCCGGCGACCTGCCGCTCGGCGCTATGCGGTCTCAACCCTACGACAGCACCACCTGGACCATGCCGCTGCAGATGGGCGTGAAGCGGTTTCGGGTCGAGGACGCTTTCGACGCGTCGCTCGATCTGCTCAGGGAGATTCCGCGCCCTCGCGGCAGCTTGGCCGGAGGTACCGGGAGCCACGGGTTCTTGGTTCGTCCGGGGCCGAACGACCTGGCGACCGCCACTAACCGGTTCCTGAAAGCGGGCGCCGACGTGCGGCGGCTGCGCGAAGAAGCCGTCGTCGAGAGTGAGCGCTATCCGGCGGGGACGCTCTGGGTGAGTGGAGCGCCGGCGGACGAAGCGGCGGCCGTCATCGAAGAGTTGGGACTCGAAGGCCGAGGGCTAGCATCACCGCTCGAGGTTGCTACGTCGCAAATCAACGAGCCTCACATCGCGCTCTACCAGCCGTGGACGGGCTCGATGGACGAGGGCTGGACGCGCTGGCTGCTTGAGCGGCACGAGTTTCGATTCACGCCGGTCCACAACGCCGACATTCGCCAGGGGTCTCTCGCAGAGCGGTGGGACGTGGTTATCTTGCCGGGCGACCGTAACGAAAAGAGCATTGTTGAGGGCCTTGAGAGCAAGTCCGTCCCCGAGCAGTACCGTGGCGGGATCGGCTCCGAGGGCCGGGCCGCGCTGAAGGAGTTCGTCGCCGCGGGCGGCACGTTGATCACGATGGGCGATTCGACCGAGTTCGCCTTGCGGACGTTTGAGCTGCCGCTCAAGAACGCCTTGGAAGGCGTCAAGCAGTCGGAGTTCTCGTGCCCTGGCTCGTTTCTGCGTGTCCTCGTCGATCCGCAACACCCGATCGCGTACGGCATGCCGGACGAAGCGACGGTGGTGTTCAAGAACAACGCGGCGCTCGAGCCGGTGCCGGGTTTCAGCTTCACCGATCTCAGGGTGATCGCCCGCTACCCCGGTACGAATCCGCTGCAGAGCGGCTGGATACGCGGCCCCGAGCACTTGCACGACCGTATCGCGGCAGCCGAAGTCGTATACAAGAAAGGCCGCGTGGTGTTGTTCGCCTTCCGTCCCCAGCACCGTGCCCAGGCGCACAACACCTTCAAGCTGTTGTTCAACGCGATTCACTACGCCGGCGCAAAGTAGGGTGCGGCATGCCGTGCCCGCGCTTCCGCAAGCGTCAGTTGGCTTGGTTCTGGGGCCGGCCTTCGAGGAACTCGATCACGTTCTCGACGACGCCGCTGTTCAGCAACTCCACACCCTCGGGCGTCATGTCGGCGCAGTGCGGCGTGAGCACAACCTGCTCGCACGCGAACAGCGGATGGTCGGCCGGCGGCGGCTCCTGTTCGTAGACATCGACGGCCGCGCCGCCGAGTTGGTCCGAGTTCAAAGCTTCCACCAACGCGGCGGTATCCACGATCGCCCCTCGCGCGCCGTTGACGAGCAGCGCTTCTGGCTTCATCAGGCCCAACTCGCGCTTCCCAATCATGCCGCGCGTCTTGTCCGAAAGAGCTACGTGGAGGCTCACGATGTCCGAGGTCTTGAGAAGCTCATCCAACTCGACGTACCGAACACCCAGTTTCTCTCCGCGTTCCGGCGAGGGGTTGAACGACCAAGCGACGACCTCCATGCCGATCGCGCGGGCCAGGCGAGCCATCTCCGCTCCGATGGCACCGGTACCGATCACGCCTAGCACCTTGCCCTGCAGCATCACATTGTTCTTCCGCGGCCAACCGCCCGCCTTCATCGCCGATGTGAAGAACGCGGCGCGTTTCGACAGCGCGAACATCATGCCAAAGATGTGCTCCGCGACCACCGGAGCCGTGCGCCCCGGCAGGTTGCACACGGTGATGCCGCGTCGGCGCGCAGCGACCAGGTCGATCATGTCGGTGCCGATCGAGCACAGCGAGATCACTCTCAGCTTCGGCAGGTGCTTGAACTCGTCCTCGCCCCACTTAACGGAGCCGCGGGTGTTCAAGATGACTTCGGCATCTGCGGCGCGTTTGACCTTCTCCGCCGACGATGGAGGGCGGTCGGAAAACAGAACCAGATCGCCGTAGGGTCTGAGCTTCTCCAGGTGGGGCGACCCCGCGATTTGGACGGGGTGGTCTCCCGGAACGACGATCTTGACTCGGCCTTCGAATGCCATGCTACTCTCCTTGTACGAGGTTGCCTTGCGGCGCAACCGCAAACACACTAGCGTAGTTCAAGCCCGCTGGGGCTCGCAAAGTCCTTGTGATTGGAAACGCACGCCGGCTGCAGTTGGAGCTGCCGTTCGTAAACGCCTTCAGCCCTCTCATATTGCTTCCGTGTCCTGTGCAGGTCCGCCAGCCTCCCGTGGACTTCGTCAATCAGAGATCGAGACCAGGGCTTTCTCGAATAACTCGACGGCTTGGTCGTACCCGCCTTGAGCGGACCGAATTGACCCGAGACTCACGTACGGCGCCGAAACGATCGGACGGCCCGGCAAGGACCCACCGAGCGTGCTCGCACGCGCCAGGCCAAGCTGGGCTGTGTGTTCCCGCAATCACGGCTTGATCGGGAGGGCCGTCCCGTGCGCGACGAGGCTTCGACGAGCGATACGGGTCGGGTGCGATCGAGGGAGCCGAGCCATTCGGTGGCGCATTTGGCAGCAGGCCTGGGAGCACGGCTGGAGCCGGTCTAAGAAAAAGGTCGTGATCGGCGGGAGCCTCGTGGCCGCTGCCTCGGTGGCACGATTCTCACAATCGTGCTAACTTGGGTCGGGGTCGCATCGTTGCACATTCCTGACGGTTTTTTATCGGCACCGGTATGGGTCTGCCTCGACGCGGGGGCCGTTCCTACGGTCGGTTACTTCGTTCGGCGGACGCAGCAGCGCCTGGACCCCGCCAGGGTTCCGCTGCTGGGGGTGCTGGGCTCCTTCGTTTTCGCCGCGCAGATGATCAACTTCCCGGTCGGGGCGGGCACCTCGGGTCACCTGGTCGGAGGGGCACTGCTGGGTCTCACCCTCGGCCGCCACGCCGCAACGGTCGTTATGACGGCGATTCTGGTGGTCCAGGCGCTAGTGTTTCAAGATGGAGGAGTGCTGGCACTGGGTGCCAATGTGATCAATATGGCCGTCGTGGGGGTCTGGGCCGGCTCCCTGCCGATGAGTTGGTTCGGACGGCGAGGTTCCCGCGCCCGTTATTGGGCGGCGTTCCTGGGCGGATGGCTCTCGCTGATGGCCGGGGCGTCGCTCGCGGGCCTCGAATTGAGCTTGTCAAACGTGGCGCCTGCCGGACCTCTGATGGCCTCAATGATCGCCATTCACGCCCTCACGGGGGTGGCGGAGGGCCTGATTACGGCTGCCAGCCTGGTGGCGATCGAGCGGCTCAATCCAGCCTTCCTCCACACGGAGGAAGCCGGTTGAGGGACGCTCCATGACGAAGGTTCTCATTGTCTTCGGGGTGATAAGCCTCGTGCTGGTCATCTTCGGGGTTCTCGTGGCGTCGTCGCTACCGGATGGTCTGGAGTCCGTCGCGGAGACGCTCGGGTTTGCCGAGCGAGCCGATGAGGGAGGCTTCGCCGGCGTCTTTGCCCATTACGAAACTAGCTTCATCGGAAACTCCTGGCTATCCAGAGTGGCCGCGGGATTGGTTGGCCTCGCAATCATGTCCGGCCTGTGTGTCCTCCTGGGGCGATCGTTGCGCCGGAGGGAACACTAGGTGCACCACCTAACGCTGGACCGCTGGAGCTTGCAAGAGAGCCCGGTCCACCGGCTCGATGCACGAGTCAAGATCGTCGCCGCGCTTCTGATTCTCCTTTCGCTGGCCTTGACGGCAAGGACCGCCTGGGGAGCCCATGTCACCTACTTCCTGGTGCTCTCGTCGACGGCTTTGGCGGCTCGGCTTCCGGTCACGTCGCTGCTGTTACGTACGTTGGTTGTCTTGCCGTTCGTCGGCGGCGTCGTATTGCTCAACCTGTGGGGCGGCGACACCGGACGGGCCGTTGAGGTCTTCTTGCGAAGCGTCCTGTCGGCATACACAGCCTTGCTGTTGCTCGCAACGACGCCGTTTGCGCGGCTGTTGCGGGGACTCGAGATGTTGCGCGTGCCGGCCTTCTTCTTGATGATCCTTTACTTCGTGTACCGCTATCTGTTTCTACTGGTCGACCAGGTACAGAACATGCGGCGCGCCAAGGAGTGCCGGGCGCCCAGAGGCCGGCGGGAATCGATGTTGCGGGCAGCTTCGGGAGCGCTCGCGGTGCTGTTCGCCCGCAGCTACGAGCGGGCGGAGAGGGTCCACCGAGCGCTGTTGGCGCGGGGTTTCCAGGGTCATTTCATCCTTCTCGAGGCTCCGCATCTGCGCCGCCGCGATTGGACTTTCTTGCTCGGGTGTGTGGGGCTTCTACTTGCCGTCCATGGAACGGTGTTGTGGAAGGGCTTGGCCTAGGACGGAGTCACGGCCGGTGCTGCAAGAGATGGACCTGCTCATCCAAGTCCGCGATCTTCATTACAACTACCCGGACGGTACTCCGGCTTTGCAAGGGGTAAGCTTCACGCTTGGCTCCGGTGAAACAGTCGCGGTGCTCGGGGCGAACGGGTCGGGCAAAACCACCTTCCTGCTGCATCTGGTGGGACTGCTACGAGGTCGAGGTGAGATCGCTGTGTGCGGCGAAGCCTTGCGCAAAAGGAATCTCGAGTTCGCCCGCCAGAAGATCGGCGTGCTGTTTCAGGACTCCGATGATCAACTCTTCATGCCCACAGTGGCGGAGGATGTCGCCTTCGGCCCGCTCAATATGGGCCTCGACGAGGCGGACGTTCGGCGGCGGGTCGAGGAGTCCCTGCGACTGGTGGGGATGCACGAGGCGGCCTCCCGCCCCCCTTACCACCTGAGCGCGGGAGAGAAACGGCGCGTGGCTTTGGCAGGGGTGCTCGCTATGGACCCCGAGATCATCGTCCTTGATGAGCCGGCGACGTTTCTAGATCCGCCCGGAAGATCGGCTCTGATCGAGATCCTGCAAAGCCTGCCACAGGCCAAAATAATCGTCACTCACGACCTCGACTTGGCCAGACATCTGGCAACACGGGCCGTCTTCTTCGAAAAGGGACGCATTGCCATGGACGGACGGCTCGAAGAGGTCGTCGAGCGCTTCGGGTGGGACACGACGGCCCCCAGGAATCGGGCGGAACGAGCCACGTCATAGGGGCTGTGGCATGATACTGAGCAACCCTGGAAGCTTACGCTACAGCAGCGAGCTGAGATAGTTGAAGATCTCGGCTTGGCTCCAGTCTTCCGGGCCGATGTATTTGCGGATGACGATCCCGTCGCGGTCGATCAGGTAGGTCTCGGGGTACTTGACGGTGCCGAAGAGCGTGCTAGCCTGGCGTTCGGGGTCTCGCCCCGTGGGGAAGCGGATGTTCGCGCTTTCCAGGAAGCCTTCGTACTCGTCCTTGTTCTCGTCGACACTGATCCCGAGCACTACCAGGCCCCGGCCGCTGAGTCGTTCTTGAACCAGATTCAGCGAAGGCATCTCGTCCACACAGGGCGGGCACCAAGTAGCCCAGAAGTTCAACAGCACGAACTTGCCGCTGAAGTCGGCCAGCCGCAACCCCTGGCCGTCGTCCCCGGTGATGTTGAATTCCGGCGCCCGATCGCCCACTTCGACCTTATACACGCGGAAGTACGGAACCACGCGATAGAGCAGAGTGATCGTGAGCCCCGCCAGTAGGGCCGCTACAACGGCATCCCGTTTTGTCCATGCCATAATGAGAGCGCTAATTCTCCATGGTAACAACGCACAGGGTTGGACGGTAAATGGTGCTGATTACCCGCCGCGTCGAGTTCTCGGCCTCACACTACTGCGCCAGTCCGGCGCTGGGGCGCGAAGAGAACGAGGCGCTGTTCGGCAAGGCAAGCCGCCCCAGCGGCCATGGGCACAACTACGTTCTCGAAGTGACGGTCGCGGGCGATGTGGACCCGGTTCATGGCATGATCATGGACCTCAAGGAGTTGAAACAGATCATCAACGACGAAGTCGTGGCGATCTACGATCACCGCTTTCTCAACCACGAAGTGCCACCGTTTGACCGCACCATTCCGACCCCGGAGAACATCGCGCAAGACATCTGGCGGCGGCTCGAGACCCAGGTACGCGCGCGAAACTGCCGCCTGCACGGCGTCCGTCTCTACGAGACGCCCGACCTCTACGTCGACTACTTCGGCGAGGCTGCCTAGGAGTTGCCGTTGCTTCGGCTGACCAAGCGCTACCCGTTTTCCGCGTCCCACCGCTTGCATACCGCCAAGCTGAGCGAGGAGGAGAACCAGCGCCTGTTCGGCAAGTGCAACAATCCATACGGTCACGGCCACAACTACACGCTCGAAGTGAGCGTTGAAGGGGCAGCCGATGAGCAGTCGGGCATGATTCTCGCGCGTCCGGTGCTCGATCGGATCGTGGAGCGGGCGGTACTCTCGAAGATCGACCACGCCGACCTGAATAGTGACGTGGAAGATTTTCGCGACGTCGTCCCCACGACGGAGAATCTGGCGCTTCTCATCGACCGGTGGCTGCGGGTGGAGTGGAGCCGCGAGTTCGCCGGCCGTCCCGTACGGCTCAGTCGGATTCGGGTCGAAGAAACTGCGCGAAACAGCTTTGAAGTAACGAATGGAACCCATGATGCCTAACCCAACCGGCATGGAAGCACTGATGGACGACCTCGAAGGGTCCGAGCAGACCGACTCGCCTATTGCCGGCCTGATCCACAGCCTACTGACGGAACTCGGCGAGGATCCGCAACGCGAGGGCCTCAGCCGAACGCCCGTCCGCGCGGCCAAGGCCTGGGCGGACCTGACCAGGGGCTACCACATGGACTCCGAATCGATCCTCAACGGCGCGCTGTTCGAGGTCTCCTACGACGAGATGGTGATCGTCAAAGACATCGAGATGTTCAGCTTGTGCGAGCACCATCTGCTGCCCTTCTTTGGGAAAGTCCATATAGCCTACATCCCGAACAAGAAGGTCATCGGGCTTAGCAAGATGGCTCGTCTGGTCGAGATGTACGCGCGGCGGCTCCAGATTCAAGAGCGGATGACGACCGAGATCGCCAGGACCATTGAGAAAGCGATTGAGCCCGCTGGAGTAGGCGTGATCGTCGAGGCTCGCCATTTGTGTATGATGATGCGCGGCGTCGAAAAGCAGCATTCCTCAGCCGTGACCAGCACCATGCTGGGGGAGTTCCGCGAGAAGCAGCAGACCCGCGAAGAGTTCCTGTCCCTCATTCGAACCCCCGGCAACGCCATTTGAGCCCCCTGCCAATTGCTTCGGTTCGCCGTTACTTCCCCAGTACCCAC
>JAKZVK010000500.1:0-10627 GCA_047516085.1 Bryobacterales bacterium | reverse complement strand
TGCGACAAGCTCGACGTCCGTTTCTGGGATTACCTCGGCAGCCGCCTCAAGGTGCCCGACGCTCCCTCTATCCCTCCCTTGCCAGATCTTATTCGACAACGCGCCGATACCTGAGCGCCCGGGCTTTTGCCCCTGTTACCGACTTCCCGGCCGCCCAGGTAGGTTTCGTCGACCTCGACCTCGCCACTCAGTAGGTCTCTGCCCGGTCGAACCATGGCACGGCGCAGCTTATGGAGCCAGGTCCAAGCGGTTTGGTAACTGCCCAGGCCGAGTATTCGTTGCACCCCCAGAGCACTGACGCCATGCTTCTGGTTCGTCACATACCACATCGCCTGAAACCAAAGCCGCAACGGCTTGCGCGTACCCTCGAAGATCGTCCCCGCGGTCGGAGATGTCTGACGCTGGCATCCCACACATCGCAGTTGGCCCCGAGCCGTCATCCACGCCAAGCTTCTCCCGCAGGCCGGACAGCGGAAACCATCAGGCCAACGAACACGCCGAAGAAAATCCACGCAGGCTGCCTCAGAAGGGAACCACTCATCGAATTCCTCGAGCGTGCGGGGATAGTCGATCCCGCCAACGGGATGGGCTGCATTCTCGACCATCCCAACATATTGTCACTACGAAAGCGAATAGGATACCCTATTCCTTGATAAGGGCTCCGTCGCGGTCGCATGAACCGTGGCGGGCGCGCGACCCGGCCGGGACCACAAAACGAATATATCACGACGGTAATGGTCCGGGCGAAAATGGGCAATAGCGCGATCGATGCCCGTTCAATATCGAACGCCATGGGCCGAGGCCGGACCGCGCGACGATCTTGATGACGCCGCGGTCAGGGTCGTGAAAACTGGCCTGCTTGCGGTGCCTCGGTCGCCACACGAAACCGCGCGCCGACGATGGTGCACGCGCTCATGAAGCTTGCCTGGAACGACGCCGATGAATCGCGGCAGGGCGATGCAATCGGTTGAAGCTCGAGCTGTTTCGAGTCACCCTTGTCGTTCCGGGAGCACGCCGCAGGGGCAATCCCGGTTCTTTCACGGCGGTTCGGAAAATGCTGATCCTGAAACCCAATTGCGAATGCTGCGACGTGGACCTGCCGCCCGAGTCGCTGGACGCCCGCATCTGCACCTTCGAATGCACCTTTTGCCGGGACTGCGCGGAAGGGCATTTCAAGGGCGCCTGCCCCAACTGCGGTGGCGAGCTACTGCGCCGGCCGATCCGCCCGGCGAGCCGTTTGGAAAGTCGTCCGGCATCCACGGAACGGGTGCTCAAGGACCACGCCGGCTGCGCCGATCTGCGACGATAAGCTCGCGGATATCGACCAGCCACGGCGCGCCACCCAATCCTTCCATTCGGTGAATGGGCGGCAGCGGCGACGCCCGGCCAACGCAACGGACCTCTCGGGGGCGACAGAATTTCGATCGCGCCGACACCTCCGGCGCCCTGCCCGATTCCAAGACACCATGGCCCGAGACGCTCCAGCACGACGATTTCGAAGACGGTTCCCTCGGCTTCGAGGTGTCGGTTTGCCTGCGTTCCAATTGCCGAAATGATCTCGAAATTGTGCCGTGGACGAACGTGACCGTATTCCGTGTGTCCGCTCTTGATGGTCCAACAGACACGGCGGACCATTGCCAAAACGGATAACCCGGTTCAGGGACGGACCAGCCCATTTCGGTCGCTTTCCGACCAAACCGGAATTACGGAACCTCCCTCAGATAGTCTTGGCTACGGCCCGAAGCCGAATTTCGGCACTGATGGACTCGCGCTCGACCCTCGCATAGAATTTCGCTCCCAACGTGCGTCGGAAAGACTTGTGGCCGAGCTGCGCGTCCAAAGGCGACTAGCGGTGACCCTGCCGACCAAACATTGATTGATAAGCATTCGTCAGGACGATAGAGAAACGCATGATGCGACACGGATTTGGTTTGAAGTTGTCTGCGGTTCGATGACCGTCAAGGGTGGCGCAATTCGGACCGCCGGCCAGATCGGCGGCAGAATACGGCGAAACCATCCAATGGGAGCCGTGATCTACGATTTCGGGCGGACGAACCATGTGGGAAGGATCGCCACGAAGCCGGCGATCGCCAACAACAGGAAACCGTCACGGTAAGCCAGCATCAACGACTGTTTGGCCACTACTTGTCCCAGGTAAAAGAGCGCAGTTGGTTCCCGAACAGTCTCCGCAAGGCCCGCATTCTCCAAGAGCTGCCGTAACAGCTCCAGATACTCCATTGTCGTGGCGTTGCCCTCGGTCTGAGACGGTACGAGTCGACTTTGGTACAGAACGCTACGCTGATCTGTGGAAATCGCCAGGTAGTTGACACCGAATGCCCCGCCAAGCGTTCGAAGAAAGTTGATCGCGCCCGACCCCTGACTCGTCAGCGTGGGGGGTAGCACTCGGAGACTAGCTGCAGACAGCGGCGGAAAGACCAGCGCCAGTCCGAGACGGCTGAGGATCAACCACCCGCCGAATACCCAGAACGACGTGTCCTTGTCCGCCCCGACCATCAAGTAGCTGGAATACCCAAGCATCAGCAGTCCGGCGATCATGAAAGAACGGGATCCGCCCAAATCGGACAACCGACCGACGACCGGGAATGCGATGGCCATGGCCAGTCCTGCCGGTATCTGAAGCAAACCGGATCGGGTCGGCGTGTAGTCTTGAACGAGCTGGACGAACAACGGGATGATGTAGAGCGATCCGAACAGGGTGACGCCGAAAACAAACGACACGAATGCGCAGGCGCAAAATCTGAAGGATGCGAACATCCGCAAGTCGAGCAGCGGGTCTGATGTCGACATTTCCCAAATTACGAAGCCGGCAAATCCGACGACGGAGGCGATCATGTAGGTGACGATCTCGTCCGAGTGCCAGCCTTCGCGCGGGCCGTTGGTCAAACCGATCATGAGGCAGACGATGAACACCGATTAGAACGAGAACCCGAGCCAGTCGAAGCGGATGGTGCCGGTTTGCGGCTCTTTGTGAGGGAGCGCGAAAACCGCAAATACCGACGCGCACAGGCAGAACGGAACGGGGATGTACATCACATAGCGCCAGCTGAAGGCGTCCACAGCGAGCCCCCCGACGTAAGGCCCGAGAGCCGGGGCGAGAATGACCCCGAGACCGTAGATACCCATCGCCTTGCCACGTTCTTCCGCCGGGAAGATCTGAAACATGGTCAGCATGGCGAGCGGTTGGATGATCCCGGCGGCGGCGCCTTGCAAGACACGTCCGAATATCAGGACGTCGATGTTGGTGGCGGTTCCACCGATCATCGAGCCGGCCACGAAAACCGCCATGGCGAGCAAGTAGGTCACGCGTCTGCCGATCCGGCGGATGCACCAATCCGCCGCCAGCATGGCACTGGTCGTCGCCGCCAAATACCCCGAAGACAGCCATTGCGCCTTGTCCTGTCCGATGCCAAACGCGCCCATGATGTCGGGAATCGCGACGTTGATGATGGTCACGGTCAGGATCATTGCGATCGATCCCATCGAAACCGTCAGCGCGACAAACCATCGCCGGCCTGGGGATACGGGTTCAGCGGGATTCGCTGCGCGGAGGGATGACAATTTCAATCTCCACCATCATCCCGGGTGCAAGGGCGACGCCGTTGCGATCGAACCCGATTCTGATGGGAATGCGCTGCGAGATCTTCGTGAAGTTGCCGCTCGGGTTGGGGTTGGGGAGAAGCGCGAACTGGCTTGTCGCGGCATCACCAATTCGGACCACGGTGCCGCGAACCGGCGTCTCGGGATAGGCGTCGATCCGCACGTTGACGGCGGCACCGATTTGGACGTGGCGCAAATCCGTTTCGCGGATGTTGGCTTCGATCCAGATTTTTCGTGGGTCGTGAATCAGCGCCAGTCTTTGTCCCGCCCTGACAAATTCGCCGGCCTCGACAAATGTTTGATCGACCGCACCGGCGATTGGGCTGGAGATCGTCCGGTCGTCGATATCGAGCTGCTGCTGTTTGACCTGCGCGGCGACCCGGCGTTCTCCGGCCCGCATGCGGTCGAGACGCCGCAGCAGGACCGTCACTTGCTTCCGCGCCGAAACCGCCTCGGAAAGCAGCGCCCTCCGCGCCGCGAGCTCGGCGATCTCCTGGCTTTGCCGTTCCCGCGAATTGCGCAAACCCGCCTTGGCGGTGTCCAATCGCTGCTCGGAGACGATCTTCCGGCTGGCAAGCGACTTGGCGCGCCGATACTCCGACGAAAACAGCTCGACTTGTGCCTTGGCGGCCTCGACCGCCGCCCGGCCGGCGCGCACCCGGTGTTTCTGGGCATCGATCCGGTGCTGCGTCTGGCTCTCGATAAAGGAGATTTCGGCGCGGGTCATGCCTTGCTCAGCCTTGATTTCCTCGATCCGCGCCTTGAGTTCTTCCAGTTTTTGCAGCGCGTCCCGGGCGTCCATGCGAATCAGGACGGTTCCGGTTTTGATTCTGTCGCCCTGCGAAACGGTGCGCTCGACGACCCATCCGTTGACGCGGCTGCTGATCGCGATCATGTCGGCCGCGATGCGCGCGTCGTTCTCGAATACGTGGTTCGCGCGGTGCTGGAGCCAATCCGCGCCCCAGTAGGCAACCGCCGCGAGCACGATGGCGATGGCCGATAGGCGAATTGCGAGTTTGGTGGCCGAGCCCGCGAAGCGCGACCTACTCGGGCGGTGCGGCGCGTCGGTCATCTTTCGCTTCCAGTCGGTCGGCGTTTCGCTTGATACGTTCGAATACGTGCAAACACGTCCCCAGTTGATCCGCAGATATTCCGTCCAGCAGCTCCAGGCGCACACCATCCGCGACACCCTGGATTTCATGAACGCGGCTCCGGCCACGCTCGGTCAGACGGATTATTTTCCCCCTGCGATCTCCCGGCGAGACTTGTCGTTGAAGCAACCCCTCACCTTCCAGCAAATCCAACAAGCGGACCAAACTCGGCCCCTCGATCCCGATCGCGATCGCCAAGTCCTTTTGCTGAATACCGTCCGTCGCCATGGACGCGAAAAACAGCGTCCGCCACGTTGCTTGCGACAGTCCTTCGGGCCGAAGCCTCGCATCGAGCAGGCGGCGCCATTTGTGGGCCATCTCGACAAGGACCAGCCCAAATATGCTGACGAGTTGATCTCGTGTTTGCGCCATTAGATGTGTTCCTATTTATTAGTATACTATCGAATTGGGAGCCTGTCATTGATAAGGATCTCCATTACCCTCAAAGCGGAGACCTGCGCTGTGGGTAAAAGCCGGAACGCTTCACGTCCAGGGACATGCAGCCAACGCCGCCGCGGAGAGCATCGGCTCCCGAAGGCAAAGTGGGCGTGCCTGCATGAAGTGAACGTTCGTTTCATTGATCGTGAGATCCGCACGGGAGCGTTCCGATCGGGCGGCAAACGTGACCATCGCCATGTCGGTTCTCTAAGCATGACCGGACGTCGAACAAATCCTCCCCAGTTTTGCTTCGGCGCCAAAGCCCGAAATCGCTGCGCGATAGGCCGCTGAGGCGGTCGTCCTCCCATTGAGCAGGTTGCCGGGGGTAGAGACTGTCGGTGGCCAGCGGTGCGTCCTGTCTTGAGACTCGAGGTGTTGTCAACCTCATCCAGGACAGGAGCATCACCGACGACCGACACCCCCATCAATCCGCTGCGCCAGCGCATGATCGAGGACATGAACGCGCGCAAGCTTACGACCGGCACGCAGACGGGTCACATCCGTAGTTGCAGGCGGTTCGCCGCGTTCCTCAAGCGCTCTCCCGAGACGGCCACGGCCGACGACATCCGTCTGTTCCAGTTGCACCTGGCCGAGACGGGGATAAGCATCTCCAACCGCAACCGCACCATGACCGGGTTGCGGTTCCTGTTCCGCGTGACGCTGCGCAGACCCGATCTCGCCGCCGAGATCTTTCACGTCCGCGAGCCCCAGAAGATCCCGCTGGTGATGAGCCCGGACGAAACCCGCCGTCTGCTGGCGGTGGCCGGCAGCCTCAAGGCCCGTGTGGCTCTCAGTCTCGGCTATGGTTGCGGCCTGCGCGCGGGCGAGGTGGTCAGCCTGAAGGCCAAGCACATCGATAGCGCCCAGCGGATCATCCGCGTCGAGCAGAGCCTGCCCCGGAGTTCATTTATCACGTTCCGTCAATAGCTTGCCCGCCGGTGGGACGTTTCTCGGTCCCATAGAATTCCATAGCTTTTCGGCGACTGTGTCCCACCGATTTGTCCAAGAAGTAGCTCAGCGACTGCATAAGCTGGAGCGAAAAGACAACGGTGGCGGATCATGACGGCGCTTATCATGATCCTGCAGAGGACGGAGACAGGGTGGGAGCTCCTGCGCTTGGTTCTGCCGTTCGCACTTGGCCCCGATCGTCCCAATGGCAATTTCCCGGACGGCTCATTGCTCTACAACACCGACCCCGACGCCGTCATTGTCGATTACGAGCGAGATGTCAAGGTTACGAGAAATGGTGTCGCGAGTTTGATCGGGAGAACGATGCCTACGTGGCGTGGCGCCGAAATCGGGAGCAAGGACAGTGACCGTCTCCGTTCGTGACAAATGGTTGCACTTGGTCGCCGTGATGGGCGACTCGGCATTGCCGGGTTCGGCAAAGTCGGCGGCCTATTTCTTGCTCGACCACCTCAACACCCGGTCCGAGCGCTGCGATCCGAGCTTGATTGGTCTTGCCGAACGGATGGGCATGTCGGAGCGGTCCGTCGTCACCGGCATCGCGGCGCTGATCGCGCGAGGGTATTTCGAACGAGTCGCCGGGGGTGGCCGCGGTGTCCGAACGATGTATCGACCGTGCTGGAAAATACCGAAGCCTGGTTCACAGTATGAGGACTCCGAAACACTGAAGCAGAGCGCCATAAACACTGAAGTATTGCGTAACAAAACACTGAAGCACGCTTCCTACGAAACCGGGAAAGGAAACCGGGAAGAAACCAAGATGGGGAAACCGTCACCTACGGAGTCGGATTTGCTGCCACCCGACGAACCTTCGTCTCTCTCCCCGGCACGGAACAAATATGCCTTCACCGGCAAGATAATTCGGCTCACCCAGGCCGACTTCGACCAGTGGGGGAAATCGTTCCGACACATCGACCTTCGTGGCGCTCTCCAGAGCCGTGACGACTGGCTGGTAGAGCTGCCCGAACACGACCGGCGGCGCTCATCCTCGGGCTGGTATCGGGCAACATCGAACTGGCTGACGAGCCGAAACGAACAAGCGTCGGCCGAAGCGCGCCGCGACGCTGTCGATTCGGACACAATTTACTGATGGGCACCTTCGATGAACTCGCTCGACACCAGATCCAATTGCGCCGGCGCGAACTGGGCACCCAGAAAACAACGTGCCCAAAATGCAGCCACACCCGGCACAAGCAAACCGAGCCCTGCCTGTCAGTGACGGTCGAGGCCGACGGCGCCGTCTGGCTGTGCTGGCATTGTGGCTGGAAAGGATGCGTGAGAGATGGCAGAGATCAGCACCGTAGCCGAGAAGTGGGCCGCCGAGCGAGGCATCAGCCGCTCGACCTTGGAGCGCGCCGACGTCGCCTCCGGTACGGCCAATCTGGGTGACGGCCAATGCGAGGTGATCCTGTTCCCGTATTGCCGCGGCGGCGAGGTGGTGAATTGGAAGGCGCGGGCACTGCATGACAAGCGATTCAAGCAAAAGACGGATGGCGAACTTCGTTTTTGGAACCTCGATGCCGTCCTTCAGGCGCAGAGCGACGAGGTCTTCATCACCGAGGGCGAGATGGATACACTGGCGCTGATTGAGGCGGGGATTCCTGTCGCGGAGGTAGTGAGCGTGCCCAACGGCGCGCCGGCGCGAGCATCCGAGGGGCCCGAGGAGCAAAACCGTTATCGGTACGTCGACGCCGGATTGCAAGAGGGTTTCAGCGAGGTCAAGCGTTACATTCTCGTCACCGACAACGACCCGTGCGGCCAAGCCTTGCGCCAGGACCTTGTGCGTCTTCTCGGATCAGCGCGGTGCTATTTCGTCGATTGGCCGGACGGCATCAAGGACGCGAACGATTTTCTTATGCGTCACGGACCCGAGGACCTCCGGTTGTTAGTCCGCGACGGCGCCCGCGAGTGGCCGATCACCGGGCTCTACCGACTCTCCGAGATGCCCGAACCGGCACCGCTCGAAATTTGGAACCCCGGTTTTATCGAGTGGGAATCCAAGCTCGCCTTCGCGCCGACCACGGTCTCCATCGTCACCGGCCATCCGGGCCACGGAAAGACGACGCTCATGACGCAGCTCTGGTTTCAGGTCTCCCGGGACTACGGCCTCACGACGGCGATCGCGAGCTTCGAGACTCGGGCCAAGCCGCATCACCGCCGGAACATTCGCCAGTTCATTTATGGGCGCCAGGAACGGGAACTCAGCGACGCGGAACGGGCGCACGCCGATTCCTGGAATGACGAGCACTTCTGCTGGATCGTCCATCCCAACCGGCGACCGTCGCTACGCTGGGTGCTCGACATGGCCGAGGTCGCGATCGTTCGCAACAATGCACGCGCCGTCGTCATCGACCCGTGGAACAAGCTTGAAGCCGACCAGCCCGATGGAATGAGCGAAACGAAATGGATCGGCCAATGTCTCGACGAGCTGATGGACTTCGCGCGTGACTTCAACGTCCACGTCCAGATACTCGCACACCCGGCCAAGGCGCCTGACCGTCAGGCACGCAAGGATCGACCCGGGCTCGAAGACATCTCCGGGTCGAAGCATTGGGACAACAAGTCCGACCTCGGCCTCTGCGTTCACCGCCCAAAGCTATTCCAGGAGGGCGAGCGCAAGACCGAGGCGGCCTTGTACGTGCTGAAGTCCCGATACGATGAGCTCGGCTACCCGTGCAAGCTCGAGGTCGATTACGACCTCAATGCGGGCCGGTTCAAGGCCACCGATTACCAGATGCCCAAGCTCGCGGGTCCTCCGTAGAACATCGAAGAACCGCGCGTAACGGGCACCCCGGTGATTGCGAGTCGGGGGCTCCGAAATTTCCGGTTGTGTTGTTTTTGATGTTGAGCGGGATGGTCCTGTCCGGTCCATCGATGTTGTTCGATTATCGGCATCGACCTCTCAGTGGAAACCGTTGACGCGACACCGCCGCCGGCCTTCGCCGGTGCACCCGCGGCCGTGACCGTGAACAAGGAAGAGCTTACGCGCGCGCTCGGCTGCTCGCCCTCGACGCTCGACCGGCTGATCGAGCGCTATCCTGACTTTCCGATCGAACGGCGCGGCCATGAAGGTGTCGGGTACGAGTTCGATCCTGAAAAGGTCGACGCGTTCCTGACCAAGCAGCGCGAGGCCGAGGAAATCGCCGCGGCCGATCGAATGGATCTGCTGTCGGGACTGGATCTGACGAGCGTCGGCGGTGACGAACCGACCGGATTGACGCCCAACCAAGAACTCGCCGCCGTCCGCGCCCGGATCGCGCGCCTCGAGCTCGCCAAGAAAGAGGGATTCCTCGTCGACGTGTCAGCGGTGCGGATGAAATTGACACCGCCGATGCAGGCACTTGCCCGCTTCCTCGACGGACTGCCGGACAGAATGGGGCGTCGGTTCTACCTGCCGGTCGGCGTGATCGACGCCATGCGGGCCGAGATGGAGGAGGAGCGCCGTCAGCTGCGCGCAAGTATCGACGAACCCACGAGCCAGGAGCGCGAAGATGCTCAACTCGCCCTCGGCGCTTGATCACACGCCGCTCTATGCGGATCCGGCGCCGATCATCGCCGATGCGCTCGACGAATTGCTGCCGGCCGAGCGCATCAGTATCAGCGACTACGCGGCCGAGCACCGCTATCTGAACAACCCGGGCGGCGGGTTTGTCGGGCGCTGGTCGAACGACGTGGTGCCGTACCTGGTCGAGCCGATGGATATGCTCGCCTCCAGGCTCTACACCACGACCGCCATCGTCGGGCCGGGCCAGTCGGCAAAGACGTCGATCGGCGAGAACTGGATGTTGCACACCGTCGCCGTCGATCCGGCCAAGATACTCTGGTACATGCAATCGGACGCGACGGTGCAGGCCTACGTCAAGGACCGCATCGACCCGATGATCGACAGCCACGAGGGGCTCAAGGGCAACCTCGGCTTGAAGGCGGTGGACGACAGCCTGAAGTACAAGCGGTTTCGGCGCTGCTCGATCGAGTTCCTGTCGGCCAACAAGTCGAACCTGATCAACAAATCGGCCGGGCGGATCATCGCCGACGAGATCGATGCGTATCCGGAGGGGCTCGGCGATGTGAAGATGCTGCTCGATGTGCGGCGCCAGACGTTCGGCGCGTCGTCGATGCTGTTCGCGTTGTCGCACCCGGACCGTGCCACCGAACCCGACCCGAAGGGTTGGACGGCCGGGATCATGCGGCTGTACCGCGACTCGACCCAGGCGCGGTGGTGGTGGCAGTGCCCGGAATGCGAGGAATATTCCTCGCCCAACCCCGGCGCCGAGCGCGTCATGGAACTGAAATACGCCGACGAGGGCGAGCTCGACGAGATCGCCGCCGGCGCGCGCTTGGTGTGCCCGTGCTGCGGCTCGCTGCTCGAGGAGACCGCGCGCCACGGCATGAACGCGACCGGCAAATGGGTCCATCTCGGCCAGACCATCGCGCCCGACGGCACGGTCTCGGGC
>JAKZVK010000499.1:0-6788 GCA_047516085.1 Bryobacterales bacterium | reverse complement strand
AGACATCGACGCCTACGTCGTTGCGATCAACAAAGCCGACGGCAAGACGGCCTGGAAGACCGAGCGGCCCGACATGGTGCATAGCTTCTCGACGCCGATCGTCTACCGTCCCGCGGGCGGACCGTCTGAGTTAGTCGTTCCGGGCTCCTATCAGATGGTGAGCTACGCCGTCGAGACCGGCAAGGAATTGTGGCGGGTGCGCGGGCTGACGTATCAAGTCAAGTCGATCCCCGTGATCGAGGGCGATACGCTCTACTTCAACGGCTGGGCGCCGGGCGGCATGCCTTCGCGGCGTGCGGTGCTGCCGCAGTTCCCAGAGATGCTCGCCAAGTACGACGCCGACAAAGACGGCAAGCTCTCGAAAGCCGAAGTCCCCAAGGAGTGGCATCCCGGCAATTGGCCGATGCAGGACCTCGACAAGGACACGGTGTTCAACGCCCGCGAGTGGAAGTACTACAGTGCCCGCCGCACGTCGACCAATTCGACGATGGCCGTCAAGCTCGGCGGCCGCGGCGACGTCACCGACACCCACGTGCTTTGGCAGCATCAGAAGTCACTGCCGGATGTCCCGTCGGTGTTGGTCTACCGCGGCGTCCTCTACCAAGTGAAGAAGGGCGGCATCGTCACGTCGCTTGACCCGAAGACCGGCAAAGTGCTCAAGCTGGGACGCCTGCGTGACGCGCTCGACGACTACTACGCCTCGCCGGTCGCAACCAATGGCAAAGTGTACATGGCCAGCATGGCCGGGAAGGTATCGGTGCTGAAGGCCGCCGGCGAATGGGAGGTCCTTCACACCAACGATTTTGGCGAGGACATCTTTGCCACCCCGGCGATTCTCGATGGGCGCATGTACGTGCGGACGTCCAAAAACCTGTACTGCTTCGCGCGGAGCAACTGAGCCGCGAACTGGCAAGGTTTGGCACAGTTTTTCGGAAACGTCCTCGCGGACAGTCCGGAGAAACCTTCTTTCTGTCTTCAGATTGGCGCGGCGTAGGCCCTGATCCAGGTGCCACTACTCTAGCTAGAGATGTGACCCGTCTGAGCTGAAGAAAAGGCGTTGGACGTCTTCGGAGGGTGGTGCGGCCATCCAAGCGGCTCCAACGCACACCACCAATGACGCCAGCGCCGCCCAAATAAACGGATCGAACCCGCCAAGACTCTCGGCGCCAAAGATCGCATATTGGGCCAGGAAGCTGAGAAAGCCGGTCAGCATCCCTGCCAGGCAACCGGCCTTATTCATCCTGGGCCAGTAGATCCCGAGCAGAGTGGGCCACAGGAAAGTAGCCGCCAATCCCGTTCCGGAAAAGACCACGATGTATTGCAGATACTCCGGCGGGCGAAGTGCGAAACCCAAGGCGACCGCCGCCAGGACGAAAGTCGATACGTGAGTCAGCCGCCGGGCACCGTGTTCCGAGATCTCATGTTTCACGTTGCGCTGATAGAGGTCACGCACGATCGCGCTGCTCGAGACGAGCAAGAACGAGCTGATCGTAGACATGATAGCCGCCAACGGCGACGCCAGCACCAGTCCCGCCAGCAGCGGAGGGACGGTGGCGAGAATGACGGCCGGAATCGCGTGGTCCGGAGACTCGAGGTCGGGGACCAAAACTCGGCTGACCACTCCGAGGGTCATGATGGCGGGATACAGCAGCAGGATGTAGAGCCCAATAAGAAACGAGGCCTTTTTCAGGGTCCGGGTATCCTTGGCGGCCAGAAAGCGCGTCATCAGGGAGGGCTGGCTCACGTTTGCCAGCGGCCAGATTACGAAGAACGAGATCGCTGCCGGTAACGGTAGGAATTGGTCCGGGCCCGGGCCTCCGACCAGGTCCGGCGATTCCGCAACGAGGTGGTCGAACACGGCGGGCAATCCTCCCGCCTGCCTTACCGCAAAAAAGGCCG
Organism: Bryobacterales bacterium; assembly: GCA_047516085.1. Taxonomy (GTDB): domain Bacteria; phylum Acidobacteriota; class Terriglobia; order Bryobacterales; family UBA6623; genus JAKZVK01. Next base: position 4,889 of record JAKZVK010000499.1, on the reverse strand, counting down.
TGATCAGAACCCCGGCGAGCATGACCAGCGCCTGAAAGCTGTCGGTCCACGCAACCGCTCGAAACCCGCCATAAGCCGTGTAGAGACTGACGGTGACGGCGAAGCCCAACACTCCCCAAACGTACGGGACGCCCACCACCGCCTCGACCATTCGCGCGCCGGCAATGTACTGAGCCACCATATAGGCGGTGTAGAGGATGATGATGGCGATGCCGGAAACCGTGCCGACGGTATTGCTCTGGAAGCGGTCGCGCAAGAGGTCGGAGAAAGTCAGCGCGCCCGTCCGCCTACCTAACTCCGAAACCCTCTTGCCGAGCACCCCCATGCCCACGGTCGCGACCACCATCAGAGACGCGATCCACAGCAGCAGGATCCATCCGTAACGGTGCGCCAGCGAGGGCGCGCCGATGAACGTTCCGCCGCTGGCTGACGTGGCAATCCAGGTGAGCGCCAGCACCCAAGGTCCGATCTCCCGGCCGGCAACGAAGAAATCTTCGAGAAAGTGCCCCTTCTTGGCTCGGCGATGTGCGAGGTAGGCGAGCAGAAAGGTGACGCCCAGGTAAAGGGCGAAGGCGAGCCCGACTTGGACCTTGTCCGAGGTCATGATCCTGTAGCGAGCCGGCAAGGATCGTTCCCTGACGGCCATGGCGGTCGCTGATTCCGTGCGCCCCCAGCTTGACGGAGAAGCGATACTAGCAGAGTCACGACGCTCGAAAGCGGGCCCGCGAGCCGGCCAAAGCCGTCCCCACCCGCCCCGGCGCGACAAGGCGTGAGCGCACACACTCGCCAAGCGCATAGTACACTGGACCCCTCCCCCAGCGAGCATGCCTATGAAACCAATGCAAGTCGATCTCACCGGCCGAAGCGCGATCGTAACCGGAGGCGCCACCGGCATCGGCCGGGCGATTTCTCTTGGGTTGGCACGCTGCGGAGCGTCGGTCGTGGTCGGCTACCACACGAGCGGGCAGGCTGCGGAAGAGCTGGTTGCTGAGATCAGCGGGCAAGGCGGAACGGCGATTGCCATCCAGGCGGACGTGACCGACGAGGCCGGGGTCCGGAGTTTGATCTCGTCCGCGAAAGACCGCTTCGGCCGTCTCGACATCCTCGTTGCCAACGCCGGCGGGCCGACGGTGCAGGGCCCCACGGCGGAGTTGACGACCGGCGAGTGGGACCACGCGTTGGCCGTTAACTGTACGTCCGTCTTCGTGTCTGTAAAGCACGCGATCCCCGTTTTGGAAGAGGGCACGGGAAGGATCATCGTAAACTCATCCATCAACGCCCGCACGGGAGGAGGCGCCAACAACCTCAGCTATGCGGCGTCGAAGGCCGCGGTCAGCAATATGGTGCGCCAATGGGCCAGGGAACTCGCGGGGCGGCGGATCACGGTGAATGGCATTGCACCGGGCGTGATCCGCACTCGCTTGCAGGAGCGCTGGACGCCGCCGGAGACCTACCGCAAACTGACTGACGAACTGATCCCGCTGCGCCGCGACGGCTTGCCCGAAGATTGTGTCGGGCCGGTGCTGCTCCTCGCAAGTGACGACGGCAGCTACATCACGGGTCATGTAATCGAGATCAACGGTGGTTTGTCGATGCCCTAGCGTGGCAAGGAGTTTCTCGCAAAGGCGCTAAGAACTGCCAAGGTCGCCAAGCGAAAACTCTCAATATCAGGGGCCGCGAGATCGGCGGGCCTTTAGGAGACTTCTCGTGGCTAACACGTTCGGTGTCCGAAACGTCGACCGATGGGTACTGACTTGAAAGAGGCGGAGTCTTCGGCTGCCACTACGGCTGCGTCGGCGGGCCGCCCCACATCCATCCGTTATTTCATCCTGGCCATGGTGGCGCTGGCGGCGTCGACGGCTTACCTGACGCGCCACTGCATTGTTGTCGCCACTACGACCATTCAGGCCGAACTCGAGTTCACCACGGAGCAGATGGGCTGGATTCTGGCCGTCTTCAACGTCGGTTATTTCGTTTTTCAGGTGCCAAGCGGAGCACTCGGCAACCGCTTGGGAACGCGGCTGTCTCTTCCTTCGCTGAGCGTGCTGTGGTCGATGGTTGCCGCTTGGACCGGTTCGGTTTCGGGCTACATCCCGATGATGATCTCGCGGGCGGTTTTTGGCGCCGCGCAGGCAGGCCTGGTCCCCAATACGGCTAAGGTCCTCCACGATTGGATCCCGGTGAGTCGAAGGGGTTTCGCCGGGGCGACGATCGGGGCGGCCATGTCGATTGGCGCGGTGATCACGATGGGCCTCACGGCCGTCATGCTCGAGCATCTTCATTGGCGCACCGTGTACTACGTCTTCTCGCTTGTTGGAATCGCATGGGCCCTTGGGTATTTCGTTTTCGCGCGGACGAAGCCCGCTGACCATCCCTGGGTGAACCCCCAGGAGTGTGCCCTGATTGCGGCCGGCCGCGGTGGCAAGCCCGGGCCCGGCAGAGCCGACAACGAGTCTGCCGGCGATGACGAAAGAAACAAACCGCGCCGGCTCACGGCTGACGTCGCCCTGGCCATCGTGACATCGGCCAACATGTGGGCCATCTGTGGCCAGTCTTTTTTTCGATCAGCCGGCTATGGCTTGTTCATCAGTTGGTTCCCAACGTTTCTTGAGAAAGGGTACGGAGTCACACGGCTGGACTCCGGCCTGATGAACATGTCGCCGCTTCTAGCGACGATTGTCGGTACGCTGACCGGCGGCGTCATCGTGGATTGGTTGCTGAAGCGGACTCACTCGAAGCGACTCAGCCGTTGCGGCGTCGCTGCGGTGGCGCTAGGTCTGTGCGGGTTGTGTAGCCTGTTCGCGGCCGGGGCATCCACCCCTGCACAAGTCGTGGCGGTCATCGCCGGCGCCGCCTTTTTTTCCGGACTGGCGTACTCGTCGACGTGGGCGATTACGATGGACGTGGCCGGAGAGCAAACTCCCGTTGTGATCGGCGTGAACAACATGGCGAGCACGGCGGGCGCATTCGCGATGGCGGCAGCGCTCGGGTATCTGATCGGAGACATTGAGCGCTCCGGCGGCGATTGGAACCAAGTCATTTACGTGTTTGCCGCGGTCCACCTCGCCGGTTCGTTGTGCTGGCTGGCGATCCGGCCGGAGGTGCCGGTGACACGTCGGTTTAGGAGTTTCTCGCAAAGGCGCTAAGAACCGCCAAGGTCGCCAAGAGAAAAGCTCTCGATGCCCCCCGTGAACCGGCCCCGTGAACAAGAAAGTGCCGGGCCGCTACACTATTCACATCACACTCCCTTCCGGACCATTCACCATGCCTATCGAATGCGACATTCTCATCCGCAACGGAACGATCTATGACGGCGGCGGCGCACCGCCGTTTCATGGCGACGTCGCGCTTCAGGACGACCGGATCGCCGCGATCGGCACGTTGCCCGACGCACAGGCGGCGGTCGAGATCAATGCCCAGGGTCTCGCGGTCGCGCCCGGCTTCATCAACATCTTGAGCCATGCACAGGAATCGCTCATCGTCGACGGGCGCTCACAAAGCGACATCCGGCAGGGCATCACGCTGGAAGTCATGGGCGAAGGCCGCTCGATGGGCCCCGTGAACGATCAGACCAGGGACGATCTCGGCTTCCGGGGTGGCGAGCTGCCCTTCGACTTCGAGTGGACCACGCTGGCGGGATACCTGGAGTACCTCGAGAGACGCGGTGTCTCGACCAACGTCGCTTCGTTTGTCGGTGCTACGACCCTACGCATCCACGAGTTGGGGCAAGAGGATCGGCGACCGAGCCCTGCTGAACTGGACCGTATGTGTGCCTTGGTGCGGCAAGCCATGGAAGAAGGTGCTGTTGGCATCTCTTCGGCATTGATGCAAGTGCCGGGGCCCTATGCTGATACCGCGGAGCTAACGGAGCTGGCCAAAGCGGCGGCCGGCTACGACGGTCTGTACATCTCTCACTTGCGGTTTACAGGAGCACGCTTCCTCGACGCTATCGAAGAGCTGATCACGATATCTCGAGACGCTGGGATTCGAGGTGAGGTCTACCACTTCGGCGTCGTGGGCCGGGAGAACGTTCACTTGCTCGACCCGGCCATCGAGCTTGTCGGCAAGGCTCGAGCCGACGGCCTCGAGATCACGGGCGACGTGTACCCCTACCATGCGGGTTGTGGCGGACTCACCGCCGCCATGCCTCCCTGGGTAGGCGAAGGTGGTCAGCAAGAGCGAGTCAAACGGCTCCAGGATACAGAGATTCGCAAGCGGGTGGCCCGCGAGATGCTCGAGCCCTCGGATGAATGGGAGAACCTGTACCGGGCGGTGGGTGGTCCCACCGGTTACATGGTGGTCGGTCTGAAGAGCCCCGAATTGAGGCACCTGAATGGGAAGACCGTCGCTCAAATCGGCGAGCTATGGCGAACCTCGCCCGAGGAGGCCGCCATGGACCTGATCGTAAGGGACAACACCCGGGTCATGTCCGTTGCCTACTCGATGAACCCGGAGAACGTGCGCAAGAAGATGGCCGTGCCCTGGTTGAGTTTTTGCACCGATTCACCCTCGCTGGCCACCGAAGGAATCTTCATCCAATCGCATACCCACCCCCGTGCCTACGGCAGCTTTCCGCGCGTGTTGGCGAAGTACGTGCGGGCAGAGAACGTCTTGACGATCGAAGAAGCCATCCGCAAGATGACGTCGCTGCCGGCTGAGACGCTTCGGCTCGACCGCCGCGGCATGTTGAAGGAGGGGCACTTCGCCGACGTCGTGGTTTTCGACCCCATGACGGTCCAAGACCACGCTACCTACGAGAATCCCCACCAGTACTCCACGGGCATCCTCCACGTGCTTGTCAACGGGGTCCCGGTGCTGAAGGATGGAGAGCATACGGGCGCGAAACCGGGTCGGGTCGTGCGCGGGCCCGGCTGGAAGAACGCCTAGCC
>JAKZVK010000498.1:0-3550 GCA_047516085.1 Bryobacterales bacterium | reverse complement strand
GTCGAGATCCAGAAGGAAGCGGCGCAACTCGGCGCGTTCCTCGAATACCCCGCCGCGATCGCGCTGCCGACGGGTGACATGACGGTGGACGACTACGCGGCAGCCATCCGGGAGGTCGGCCCCGCCCACGTCATCGTCACCAGCGACCTCGGCCAACCGCTCAACCCGGTCCATACCGACGGCCTGATCTGGTTCCTCGATCAGCTCAGATCCCATGGCTTCACCGGGGATGAGATCGGCCTGATGACGAAACACAACCCGGCGCGGTACCTCGCGCTCGAGTAATCCACCTCGCACGGCCCGGCAATCTTCGTAACGCGCCCGCCGGCGCAAACGTCCATCAATCAGCGCGGCGGAAAGGCCAAGAGAGAAGGGCACGTATCGATCCGCCGCAGCGGCGTCCGCCCAAGGGGCCACATCATGAACGGCACTTCGAAAACACACTCGCGCATCTCGCTCGTGACGGTATTGGCGTCGAGCGCGCTCTTCGCGGTCCAAGCGGTAGCGGAGTCGCCGCGACTCCCCTTGCCCGACCTGGCCACCAATGAGTTCCGGGTGCTCGCCACCAATAAGACATCTACGCTCGAGGACGAGCTCAACCAGGCTGCCGGCGAAGGATTCGTCTTCCACGCCATGATGGCAGGCGATACCCATGGCGGAAAAGAGCTGGTCGTAGTGATGTCAAGGCCGTTGGGTGAAACGCCGATTCAGCGGCTCAAGTACAAGGTCTTGGCCACAAACAAGACCGCCACGATGCAGCGTGAACTGGAAACCATGGGAGCGTTCGGTTACCGCCACCGCGCCCAGTCCGTTGCCGAGACCACGTTCGGCGGACGTCAGGTCCTCGTCGTCCTGGAGCGCGACCCCGCCGACCGATCGGCGCAGTATGAGTACCGCGTGCTGGCGACCAACCGCACCTCGACGATGCAAAACGAACTGAACGAGGTGGCGCGCGAAGGCTACCAACTCGCGGGTCTGACGGTCGCCGAAACCGCTTTCGGGGGCAACGAAGTCCTCGCCATTCTCTCCCGGCGGTAGTGAGCGGACACGGCTACCCGAACCTTTTCTTCAACCCCGCCGCGAAGCGTTCCACATCAATGATGTAGCGCTCGTGGGTGCCTCGACCCACTACCTCTCTCGAGTCCCGCGCCTCCACCTCGAACGTCAGCTTGCGCCCCTCCACTTCGATCACGGTGGCCCGGTACGTCACCTCGTCTCCCAACGGCGTGGCAGCCAGGTGCGAGACGTTGACGTGCGTGCCGACGGTGTCTTGGCCCTCGTCCAGATGAGGCAAAACAGCGTCACGGCAGGCGAACTCCATGTGGCCGATCATGCGGGGCGAGGCCAACGACGGCTTCACGTCGGCCCCGAGAAATGAGATCGCGTCCTGCTCGCTGACGACTATTTTTCGTTCGAGGGTTGTTCCCGGCTTGACCATAGCGATCATAATAACCAGTTATGGCTGATGCGAAGACCTTCCCTGAACCCCCCTTGCTCGAACGCCCCTTCCTCGAACGTCACGGGGTGCGGCGTCTGTTGAACGCTCTTGGCATGTCCACCCTCGTGGGTGCCAATGTCGTCCCGCCCGAAGTGCAAGCCGCGGTCAACGAGGCCATGTCGGTCAACGTGGAGATCGACGAGCTGCAAGCCGCCGCATCCCGCGTGATCGCCCAAGCCTCGGGAACTGAAGCCGGCTGTGTCACCTCTTCGTGCTCCGCGGGGCTGGCGGTGATGACCGCCGCCGCCATGACCGGCGCCGACCTGGGGAAGATCTTGCGCCTTCCCGATACCGCCGGCATGCGCGATGAAGTCGTCCTGCAGTTCGGCCATAACCTCAACTTCGGCGGCGAGATCGCCCAGATGGTTCGGCTCACCGGCGCGAAGCTCAAGCTGATCGGCACGGCCAACCACTGCGACGCGTTCTATCTGCGCGACGCCATCGGTCCGCAAACCGCTGCCGTCTGGTTTGTCGAAAACGGTGCAGTGCATCCGGCCGGTGACTTCATTCCGCTCGCCCAGTGCGTCGAGATTGCCTCGCAGCAAGGCGTGCCGGTTTTGGTCGACGCGGCGGGCGAGTGGGACGTGCGGCCCCTGGTCGAAGCCGGGGCCTCGATGGTCGTCACCAGCGCCCACAAGCGCATGGCGGCCACCACCTCGGGCATGATCTGCGGCCACAAGGACCTGATCCGTGCCACCTACCTTCAGAACTGGGGCATCGGCCGCGCGATGAAGGTCGGCAAGGAAGGAGTCGCCGGCTGCATGGCGGCCGTCGAGCGTTGGTACACGCGCGACAAAGCCGCCGAGAAGGCACGCTTCCGCCGATTAGCCGACATCGTCGCGGAACACGTCACCTCGCGCCCGGGCCGCTGGCCCTGCCTGGTGGATGTGGATGTTCCCCGTAAGAAAACCGGTCTCACCGCGCGCCAGTTCGCCAACGCCCTGCGCTAGGGCGACCCGCCGATCTGGGTTCGCGGCGCACACGACGGCCCCGGGAGCGACGGCCAGGGCAGAGAGCGCATTTCGCTCAACTTGGCCGTAATGGACGAGGCCGACGCGCGCACGATCGGCGAGACGATCGCGCACCTGATCGAGAACCCGCGGCCCCCGAAGGACGATGTCGCGTTCCACGACCTCTATTGGTCCGAGCAGCGCTTGCTGAGCTGGCCGGACTGACACCGGAGGCTTACTGGACCTAGCCCGGAATTCTCACCACGTGGCGAGGCGAAGTGCGTGAGAATTCCGGGCTTGGGGTGTAGCGCGCTATCCCGCGTTCTGTCGCGTTGCCCATCGGAGCCCAACTATGGAACACCCTCTCGCACAGTCCTACCTCACCGATGCGACCCGCGAGTGCCACCGCCTCAAGTCGCTCGCCGACAAATCCATCGCGCAAGTGGCCAACGACGACTTCTTCCGCACCCCGGACGCGTAATCAAACAGTATCGCCATCATCGTCAGGCACATCGCCGGCAACCTGCACTCCCGCTGGACCGACTTCCTTACCTCTGACGGCGAGAAGCCCGACCGCCATCGCGATCAAGAGTTTGAAGTCGGCGACGACGACACGCAAGCCTCGATCCTTGACACCTGGGAACAAGGATGGCGGCTCCTGTTCGAAGCGATGGAATCCCTCACGCCCGCTGACCTGCGCAAGACCATTCTCATCCGTGCCGAGCCGCACACGGTGCTCAAGGCCATCCAGCGGCAATTGACCCACCAAGCCTATCACATCGGCCAGATCGTTTTCCTCGCCAAGCATTTCCAGTCCGCCGGCTGGCAGACCCTGAGCATCCCGCGAGGTGGGTCAGAGAAGTTTAACGAAAGTATGCGGAAACGGTTCGAATCCTAGCGGCTTCTTTGGAGAGCAGCCTATCGCCCGCGGACTTGCATCCCATAAGTTGCTCCTTCGCGAGTAGTGGCTCAGTTTCAGCCATGACGGTCTCACGGACACCGGATCAGCCATCCACGGTGGCTCAAGCCGGTGTGTCGGAAGGACGCTGAAGCGCCCTGGGCAGGAACGAAGGGCCACGCGTAACCGGCCGTAAACGACCGG
>JAKZVK010000497.1:0-7808 GCA_047516085.1 Bryobacterales bacterium | reverse complement strand
CGCAGAACGAAGGGCTGCGGCAGCCGCGAAGCCTCGCTGACGATGGTCTTCATGTTGGCCCGTCAAGCGGAGGTTCGCTGGCGCAGACTCAACGGCTCGGAGCTGATGGTCCACGTCTTAGAAGGAAAGAAATTCAAGGATCGAGAACTGATCGAACAACGCGCCGCCTGACCCGCACCGTCCACAACATTTGACAATATCTCTCAGGGTGGTTCCCTTAGGCTCTCCGGCACGCCTCCCCAACGACCGCCGTTCCCCACCTTGTTGTCTATCCCCGCACACAGATGCCGAACAGGGTGTCTACTCGCGTCGACAACCACTCAGCGCCGTCCGCCGGCCCGCAATCGGGCGCAAGTGACTCGATTCGCAAGAGATGGCTTCTGACGTCCCGAACGGCGCGCCTCTTGGCCCCCTGATTGCTCAAGGGCTTTGCATGAAATCGATTACAGGAGCACAAATCATGAGAACCCAGGCTATGGCATTCGTTCTGTTCGGCACTCTGCTGCAGGCATCGGGATCAGCCCAAGCGGCGCCCGTCCCCACACGCTCGGTGAAGAACGTGAAGATGAGGATACAAAATGGCGTCGAAGTCAAGGAGCGGAAAGTCAGCCTTCGATTCGGGCCCGACCGGATGGAGATCTATTCGGCGCGCAAGGGACAGGCAACCCTGATCAAACAACTGCCGTACGGCGAGATCGAGGCCTTGAACTACGCCGCGTTCGGCGGTGGCATGCCAGGGCTAGGGTTCTTGGGCAGCGGCCGAAAGCACTGGCTGGCGATTCGATGCGGAACCGAGACCGCCCTGCTGATCCTCGACAAGGGCAATCACGAGCAGATCCGCCAACAGTTCAGCGACCGTACGGGTGTCACGATCAAGCACTCCAAGCCGCTCTCCAGCCGCGCCTTCCACGTCCCCGCCTCGCTCTAAACCGATGGAAGCAAAGTTGTTGATTCCGCGCCGGATGGCCGCGTCATCGCGCGGCCATCAAGGGCCTCAGAAACTCCGCGCTCTCGTGCACCGACTCCTCGCTCGACATGACGCCGGCGAAGGACTGGTGCACGGTCACGTAACCGTCGTAGCCGATTGCGTGAAGCCCCTCGAACCGTTCCTTTGAAAAAAGGGCGACCTAAGCACCTTACAAATCAACAACTTGGTCAAATCACCCTTAGTACCTACCGAGTGAAATCCTTGCCAAGCCCGGCAGAAAATTTCAAAGGCCGGGACAGAGGCGCAGGTGTAAACCCGCGCGCTCCTTCGAGGCCGCGCCGCCGTGCGGTCCGCCGCCAAGACCTATTTAGTTCCGGCTCGTCCGGGTCAGGGTCACCGCCTGGAGGAGCAGCAAAAAGCCGAGCCCGCTTTTCATGCCCCGTTGTGGCCGAAGGCCATGAATCGTTCACAGGTTTTCCAGAATGATTTCCTCCATCCTTTCAATCACTTGCCTCTCCCGCCACCCGGTAGGCCCAAGACCGGCTCGTACAATGGAGGTGAGGAGACGCTTGGCTGCGATGATGAACCCCTACAGGCAATCGCCCGCGGACTCCGCCCGCGGTCGCCGCATTCGCGTCCCCGAGCCGCACTGGCACGCTGCGGGGCCACCCAAGCGTGAAGGCTGTTTACATCCTCTTGTAGGAAGCCGCCAAATTCGGCAAGGCAGTGTCCCTAAGAGAAAGCGGGCATTAGCGGACATTTGCGGGCAAAACAGGACATTTCAGGGCGACCCATCGACGAGTTGCCCGCCCTGACCCCGTCTCCCGAGCCGGCCTTGTCGACGGATGAATCCGCCTACTGCCGAGGAATCGCTTTGGTAGCATGATGACTGCCATGGTGATGAAGCTGTTTACCATCGGGATGAACGAGGTCAAAAAGTTCGTCCCGAAGCTCTGGGGCATGGCGCGGGAGCTGTTCCATGAGGTAACGGGCTTTATTTTCTTTGCGTTCGCGCTGTTCTTCACCTTCGGCAGCGAGGGACTCATCAGCAACTTTCAGAGCATGGATACCGACCCCAACGCGCCGCTCAAACTAGCCACGGTCGGGCTGTTTGTACTCGTCTTGTTAGGCTTCGGTATTTCCTCTTTTCGCCGTGCCAAGCGAATCGCGCGCGACCGCTGACAGGGCGGCTGGGAGCCGTTTCCCGCCTCCCCGCGCGCGTCCGATGCAGGCAACACCATGAAAGAGCGCTACAGTCCAACTTCATTCGACTACGCCGAGCGCTTGGGCGACCCTGGCGAGCCCCCGTTTACCCGCGGTATTCACCCGGGCATGTACCGCGAGCGGCTCTGGACGATGCGCCAATATGCCGGCTTCGGCGACGCCGCACAGTCAAACGAGCGCTACCGCTACCTGCTCTCCCAGGGCATCACCGGCCTCTCGGTCGCCTTCGATCTGCCGACGCAGATGGGCTACGACTCCGACCACCCGCTGGCCGGCGGGGAAGTCGGCCGCGCCGGCGTGGCCATCAGCTCCCTGGCCGACATGGAGGAGCTGTTCTACGCCATCCCGCTCGGCAAGGTCTCGACGTCGATGACGATCAACTCGACGGCAATGATCTTGCTGGCGATGTACGTGGCCGTGGCCCGCAAGCAGGCTGTCGAGGTCCATGAACTGCAAGGTACCGTGCAGAACGACATCCTCAAGGAGTACATCGCGCGCGGCACGTACATCTATCCGCCGCGGCCGTCGATGCGGATCGTCACCGACCTGTTCGCTTGGGCGAGCCACGAAGCCCCGAACTGGAACGTCATCTCGATCAGCGGCTACCACATGCGGGAGGCCGGCGCGACCGCGGTCCAGGAGGTCGCCTTCACGCTGGCGAATGCGGTGAGTTACGTCGAATCCGCCCTCGCGGCCGGGCTGGCGATCGACGATTTCGCTCCGAGGCTGTCGTTCTTCTTCAGCGCGGACCGCAACTTCCTCGAGGAGATCGCCAAGTTCCGCGCCGCCCGGCGGCTCTATGCGCACCTGATGCGCGACCGTTTCGGCGCCCAAGACCCACGCTCCCAGGCGATGCGGTTCCACGTGCAGACCGCCGGCTCGACCCTAACGGCCCAGCAGCCGCTCGTCAACGTCGTGCGCACCAGTTTCGAGGCCCTCGCGGCGGTACTCGGCGGCGCGCAGTCGCTGCACACGAACTCCTACGACGAAGCCTTGGCGCTTCCGACCGAGCAGGCGGCGAAGCTGGCCCTCCGCACCCAGCAAGTGCTCGCCGAAGAGACCGGCATCGCGAACACCGCCGACCCGCTGGGCGGCTCTTACGCCATCGAGGGCCTGACCGATGAGATCGAGCAAGGGGCCCGGGGCTATCTCGACAAGGTCGACGGGATGGGCGGCATGATTGCCGCCATCGAGCGCGGCTTCGTGCAGCGGGAGATCCAGAGCGCCTCGTATGAGTTTCAGAAAAAGGTGGAAACCGGCGAGCAGAAGTTGGTCGGCGTCAACGCTTATCGCTCGGAGGAGCGCCAGTCCGTGCCGATCTTTCGCATCGACGAAACGCTCGAGGAACGCCGCCGCGACGCGTTGACTTCGCTGCATGGCTCACGCGATGGAGGGCGGGTTCGCGGCTGCCTGGAACACTTGGCCGCCGCCGCCCGCTCGACAGACAACCTGATGTCGGCGGTGCTGGACGCAGTCGAGGCCTACGCCACCGTCGGCGAGATTTCTGACTGCCTGCGCGAGATCTTCGGCGAGCACCGAGATCGCGTCCTGGTATGAGCGATATTTTCGGGCCTTCGCGGGCAACCCAAGCCGGCCGGCGGACGTCTGTGAAAACGAGCAGCGGTACGTCATCGGTGGGATAATTGACAATTGAGGGCCACCTGTGGCCCGCGGGAGAACGACGATGAGAGTCTTGGCACTCACTACGCTTGTCACAGTCTTGGCACTGGCGATGGGTTTCACCACGCCCGCCACGGCAGCCGATTTGGCGGTCGGCAACCTGCCGATGCCGGTCGAGCAACTCATCGACAGCTTCATCGCCAAGGAAACGGAGTTCTCCAAGGCCCGCGGGAACTACACCTACCGCCAGACGGTCAAGATCCTCGAGTACACTGACTCGGGCAGCGTGCGCGGCAAGTATGAGATTGTGCAAGACATCATCTTCAGTGGGGACGGCCGGCGCAACGAGCGGGTCGTCTTCGCGCCGGTCTCGACGCTTCAGAACATCATTCTCACGCCGCAAGACATGCAGGACCTGCGCGACGTGCAGCCCTTTGTCATGACGACCGCGGAGCGCAACGATTACCACGTCCGCTATCTCGGCCCCGAGAAGGTGGACGAGATTGAGTGCTACACCTTTGCCGTGAAGCCGAAGCAACTTGAGAAGGGCAAGCGCTACTTCGAGGGGCAGATCTGGGTCGACCAGATAGATCTACAGATCGTCAAGACCTACGGCAAGGGCATCGGCAAACTCAAGAAAAATGAAGACAACCAGTTTCCCCGTTTTGAAACCTACCGCGACCAGATCGACGGCAAATACTGGTTCCCCGTCTACACTCGCGCGGATGACGTGTTGCACTTCAAGAACAGCGACCAGCGTATCCGCATGATCATCAAATACGAAGACTACAAGCAGTTCAAGAGCGACGCCGACATCACGTTCGGTGAGATCGTCGACGACACCGAAGCGCAGGAAGAGCAGCCGGAGAAATAACTTCGCTTCGGGAGAGGCAGGGAGACGTCAGCCCGCCAGTCCGCTGAGCGCCTGTTCGGCTGCGCGGATGGTGGCGTCGATGTCGTCGCTGCCATGGGCGGCGGAGAGGAACGCGGCTTCGAACTGCGAGCAAGGCAGGTAGACGCCCGACTCCAGCATCCGCCGGAAGAAGAGTGCGAAGCGGTCGGTGTCGCTCTTTGAGGCGCCGTCGAAATCGGTGACCGGCCCTTCGTTGAAGAAGAAGGTAAACATCGAGCCGACGCGGTTCACCGTCATCGGGATGCCGGCCTTCTTGGCCGCCGCCGCAACGCCATCCACCAAGCGGGCGGCGTTTTGGTCGAGCGTCTCGTAGATCTCGGGTGAGTCGTGGAGTACGCGCAGCGTCGCCAGCCCGCCCGCGACGGCCAGCGGGTTCCCCGAGAGCGTGCCGGCCTGGTAGACGGGTCCGAGCGGCGCGATTTTGCTCATCACGTCTTTGCGGCCGCCGTAGGCGCCCACCGGCAGGCCGCCGCCGATGACTTTGCCGAGCGTGGTCAGGTCCGGCTCGACGCCGTAGAGCTTTTGCGCTCCTCCCAAGGCTACGCGAAAGCCGGTCATTACCTCGTCGAAGATCAGCAGCGCGCCATGGCGCTCGGTGATCTTGCGCAGCGCTCGCAAATAGCCGGGTGCGGGCGGGACGCATCCCATGTTGCCGACGACCGGCTCGACGATCACGCAGGCGATCTTGTCGCCGTGTTGCTTGAAGCAATACTCGACGGCTTCCACCGAGTTGAACGGCAGCGGAATCGTTGTTTCGCTGAACGACTGGGGAACGCCGCCGGAGTCCGACATGCCCAGCGTCGCGAGCCCCGAGCCCGCCTTGACCAGCAGCGAATCGACGTGGCCGTGGTAGCAGCCGATGAATTTGACGGCCAAATCGCGGCCGGTGTAGCCGCGCGCGACGCGAAGGGCGCTCATCGTCGCTTCCGTGCCGGAGTTGACGAGCCGGACCATTTCGATCGAGCCGACCAGCTCGCAGATGAGGTCGGCCATCTCAACCTCGCGCTCGGTCGGAGCGCCGAAGCTCGTGCCGGTCTTGATGACCTGATACAGCGCCTTGGTGACACGGGTGTGCCGGTGGCCGAGAATCAGCGGTCCCCACGAGCCGACATAGTCGAGGTAGGCGTTGCCGTCGGCGTCATAGAGGAACGCCCCCTGGCCACGGTCGATGAACACCGGATCGCCACCAACGGCCCGAAAAGCGCGCGCCGGCGAGTTGACACCTCCAGGGATGTGCTGCTCGGCTTTCTTGAATAGCTCGCGCGAACGGTCGTGACCGCGGCTAACGTTCACGGAATCTCGCGGCGACCCGTTTGACTGGCCGTCCGCCGGGGTTTCCTGGTCCATGGGCTTTTGGTCCTTTCGTTACACGGGTCAATCGGCGTTCGACCGATCGGATCGGTCTAGGATGCCGGCCCGGCTATTGTGCTACCGGGGGATGGCCTTGGGGCAACCCCTGAGAAGCCGAGCCCCCTTGCACCGTCGGGTGGCCAGGCGGCAAGCCCTGCCCACCTGCCTTCGGCTGCTCGCCGATGGGTGGGTTCGCGGGCGGGTGGCCCGGGGGCATGGCCCCTCCGCCAGCGCCCGTACCGCCATGAGCGCCCGGAGAAGAGCCGGCTACCGGTGCTTCCACGATCCATTGCGAGCCCGACCGCCGAAGGCGATAGGCCATGTTCATGCTTGCCCGCGGATCCTCCCTGGCAGCGATCGTTACCTGGGCGGTCGCGTTGCTGCCGTCGTATTCGACGCTGTCGACTTCGACGGTCATTTTGCCCAGTGACAGGTCCGTGAGGCCGGCGAGATGCGCACGGACCGCCTCGCGCACAGCGACATCGGACTTCTCGTCCGACCCGCAACCCGCGATCGACAACAGTAATAACACCACGGTGACAGGCCACGATAGCCTGCGAGGCCAATGATGAGGTCGGAGCAATGGGAGCACCCCCAAATTATAGGGGATCGACAGGGTTCGCCCTTGTCATTGCGCCGTTGGCTGCGGGATGGGATGCGGTTCGAGGCGCGGGCACGGCATGCCGTGCCCCTGCGGCGGGCCTGCAGGGGCTTAACCCCAGCCCTGCGGGGTAGCCCGGCTGCTGGTTACACTGGGGATTCCATGTTGGATCTGAACTACTTACGCCGGAATTTCGGCGAGGTCAAGCAGCGGCTGGCCTCGCGCGGGGAAGTCGAAGGGTTGGAGCGTTTTCACGAGGTCGATGGGCAGCGTCGGGCCGCGGTTACCGAGATCGAGAACCTCAAAGCGAAACGCAACGCCCTGAGCGCCGACGTCGCCAAGGCCAAGCGCGAGGGAGGCGAAGCCGAACAAGCAATGCAGCAGAGCCGCGAGGTCGGCGGTCAGGTCAAGTCCCTCGAGGACAATGTGAAGTCGCTCGACGGTTCCCTCGCCGACATTCTTCGCGGGCTCCCGAACGTGCCGCACGAGTCGGTGCCGGTGGGGACCGACGAGTCGGCCAATGTTGAGATCCGGCGGTCGGGGACGCCGCGGGAGTTCGATTTCGCGCCGAAAGCCCACTGGGACCTCGGACCCGAACTGGGCATCCTCAACTTCGAACAGGGTGCCAAGATCACCGGGGCGCGCTTCTCGGTCTATTGGAAAGCCGGCGCCAAACTTGAGCGCGCGTTGATGAACTTCATGCTCGACGTTCACACCGGCGAGCACGGTTACACCGAGGTGCTGCCGCCGTTCGTCGTCAACTCCGACAGTTTGTTCGGCACGGGCCAGTTGCCCAAGTTCGCTGAGGACCTATTTAAGCTGGAAGGTACCGACTACTGGCTCATCCCCACCGCCGAGGTGCCGCTGACGAATCTGCTGCGGGACGATACGCTCGATCAAGGCGAGTTCCCTATCAAGCTGACGGCCTTCACGCCGTGCTTTCGCAGCGAAGCGGGCTCGTACGGGCGCGACGTGCGTGGCATCATCCGCCAGCACCAGTTCCAGAAGGTCGAGATGGTGAAGTTCACGTTGCCCGAGCAGAGTTACGACGAGCTGGAATCGCTGACCGCCGACGCGGAAGACATCCTCGACCGGCTCGGGCTTCCGTATCGGCGCGTCGTGCTTGCGACGGGGGACCTCGGGTTCTCGAGCGCCAAGACGTACGATCTCGA
>JAKZVK010000496.1:0-4326 GCA_047516085.1 Bryobacterales bacterium | reverse complement strand
ACCTTGTAGTGGCTGATCGTGCGACCGACCATGACGGTCAAATTGTACCGCTATCAGATAACTGGTGATTACAAGCCTTCCCACCAGCTAACCAATCCTAGCACCGCCAAGGCCCTAAGTCGAGTCGGGTTTTTGCCTTTTCGGTGACGGCTGGGAAGGCTCCGACGGCTGATTGCTGAATGGGAAGTTATTTGAACGAAGCCTGACGGCAGACGCTTCGCGTGAACATTCATTCGGCAGCGCTGCGCTGTTGGGAGTATGGTCGGGTCACAGAGAAAGGAGGTCTCCCTGTGACCCATTTACGCAAGAAGATGCTCGAGGAACTTGAGCGTCGCAACTATTCCGCGAGCACCGTTCGCTGCTACATTCGCACGGTCGAGAACTTTGCGCACTACTTCAAGCGGAGGCCGGATCGATTAGGTCCCGAGCAGATCCGCCAGTACCAAGCGCACCTGTTTCGCGATCGTAAGCTCGCCGCCAACACGGTGGGGCAACGTGTGGCGGCGATGCGGTTCTTCTACATCAAGACGCTTGGACGAGAGTGGAACCTGGAGCGGGCGCCCTACCCGAAGAGACCGCGCCGACTGCCCAACATTCTTTCCCCCCAGGAGGTCGGCCGTCTGATCGATGCCGCCGACAGCGTCTTCCATCGCGTGATCGTCATGACGCTGTATGCCACCGGAGTGCGCCGGTTGGAACTGACCCGGCTTCAGATCCCCGACATCGACTCGGAGCGCATGGTCGTGCACGTTCGCAACGGCAAGGGCGGCAAAGACCGTGACGTCATGCTCTCCGAGCCCTTGCTCGCCGCCTTACGGCAGTATGTTCGAGGGCTGCGGCGGAGACCGAAACAGTGGCTGTTCCCGGGAGGGGCCGGGCACACCGGCGACTACCCGATCTCGACCAGCACGGTCTGGAATGCTTGCCATTACGCCGCCCAGCGGGCCGGCATCACTAAACCCGCTCACCCCCACATTCTGCGTCATTGCTTCGCCACCCACTTGCTCGAAGCCGGGGCGGACTTACGCACCATCCAGATGCTGCTCGGTCATCGCGACCTGGAAGAGACGGCGCGCTATCTGCATCTGTCAGCAAAGCGTCTCAGTGATGTCGCCAGCCCGCTCGATTCGTTGGATCTGGCCTCAACCAACAAAGACGATCCCGAGACAAGTTAGATGGAGGGGCCGCCGCTGGAGGTGGCCGATCTGGTTCGCGCCGCCGGGGAAGGCTTCCTCCTCAGAAGCCGCACGTGGCTTTGCGGACAGCACCTGAAGGTGTTGTCGGCGATCGCCCGTTGCCGCACCGCCGCTCTCGGCGCTCATCGCCTGCGCTGCGATGACTGCGACCATGAACCGCCCCTGGTCTACAACTCGTGTTGGGATCGCCATTGTCCCAAGTGCCAGGCCGGCACACGCAAGCGTTGGCTGGAGTCTCGCCGCAAAGAGCTGCTGCCGGTGCGCTATCTGCACGTGGTCTTTACGCTGCCGCGCCTCCTCTCGCAGCTGGCCTTACAGAACAAGGAGGCGATCTACTCGCTACTGATGAGAGCCAGTGCACAGACGCTGCTCGCCGTCGCCCGCGATCCTCGCCATCTCGGTGCCGCGATCGGCTTCTTCTCGATTCTGCACAGTTGGAATCAGCGCCTCCAGGAACATGCCCACGTTCATACGGTCGTTCCCGCCGGGGGGCTTGCACTTGACCACAGCCGTTGGATCGACGCACCGTCGAAGAGCTTCTTCCTGCCCAAGGACGTCCTCGCCGAGGTCTTCCGCGGCAAGTTCATCGACGGCTTGCGGAAGGCCTTCGCCAAGGGCGAGCTACGCTTCCACGGGCGGTTTGCGCCGCTCAATCAACCGCCTGAGTTCAAGGCCTTTGTGCGGACGCTCTACCGCAACCCGTGGGTCGTCGAAGTGCGGCCTCCCTTCGGAGGAGCGGGCCGGGCGCTCGAGTATCTGAGCCGCTACACCCACCGTGTCGCGATCTCGAATCAACGCCTGGTCTCGTTCGAACTCAACCAGGTCACCTCCCGTTGGCGCGATTCGGCCCATGGCAACCAGCAACGGCTGCTGACGCTCGCACTCGACGAGTTCCTGCGCCGCTTCCTGCTGCACGTGTTGCCCAGCGGCTTCCACCGCATTCGCTACTACGGCTTTCTGACGAACTCCAAACGCGGCGACCTGTTGCCGCTGTGCCGCCGGCTGATCGCTCGCATCAACCCTTCGCGCACGATCTCCTACTCGGATTCTGAACCCGCTCGTAGCGGCTGGCTCTGTCCTCGTTGCGGCGGCCGCTTGCTCATCGTCGAGCGTTTCACCGCAGCCCAGCTGCGTACTCGCGCCCCACCCGCTCTCGCCGCCGCCTGATGCTACGACCGATCCCAACTCGATCCGCTCTCGCGCTTCGGCGCGCACCGTACTCGTGCGCCTGGGCTCGCTTTTACGGACGATTCGGTCCGTTTCAGACGCCGCTCGCACGGCAGAAACTTACGTTCGCCCTTCCGATCAGCGCTCGATTCGCTCCCACCCATGCGTTCTCTGTGCGTCGAAACCCTCTCGGCGCCGTCTTGCCTCCCTCCGCACACCGAATACAAACCGCATAGACTTCAAAGTTCGTTGCGGCTGCCTTCAAATCGTTGTACCGCTTGCGACAAGCCCCTCGTTTGGCCGCGCTCTTCCTGCCAGGTCGCCAGCGGTACAACACTCAGATTTTTCGCGAGAGCGCCGGGATAAACCGGCATGTTGTTGGGAATGAAAGAGTCCTACAAGGAAGGAGTAGCGAACCACCTTGACCTCGAGTCCTGCGGACGGCGTCGCGAGGCGACGTTGGAAGCGTAGACAGAGGCATCGGCGGGCCGGGCTATTGAGCTTCGACAAATCTCTTTCAGGGTGCCGATCTTGTTTGCGAAAAGGGAAGGCCACACGGGCGTCCGCGTTCGATCGCGAGGGGGCGTCCGGCCCTGCGTAGCCGAGGAACCTGAGCACGTCGAGAAACAACATGCACGAGAACCGGGAGACCTCTGGAGTGTCTCGATCTGATCGAGACCGGTCCGAGAAGGCGCTGAGCCGAACGGCTGACATGTACGCTCCAGAGGGGTCTGACTGCGCCGTAGTACCTGTGAACCGACCGAGGTGCTTCCGTCATCGACTGTTGGCGGTCCAATCGTAACTCCTGTACCTGCTAGGATTTGAGGCTCAATTCCGGGCGACCAGTCCTGCTGTCGTCCGGTCCACGAGCAATGAAGAGTCTCAGCTGCGCAAACAGGGACTGTCCGCTGGCGGGAAATGCCGCTGCCGGACGAGTCGTCCGTCACGGCTCTTACCGGACGAAATGGGGAAGGCGTCGTCGCTACCGTTGCCAAGCTTGCGGCAAGACCTTCTGCACCAACACCGGGACGCCTTACCATCGAATCCAACATCGTCGCGCGACCTTCGATGAGGTCGCCGCCCTCAGCGTCGAAGGCCTGAACAAGTCCGCCATTTCTCGCGCAAAACGAATTGGCTGGAACACGGTCGATCGCTGGCTCGAACGGGCCGCCAACTCTTGTCATCGATTCAACGATCGAACAATCACGGGCCTGGCTGTGGAGGAGCTGCAGGCCGACGAGATTCGTACGATCGTCGCTGGCAAGCAACAGCCCATCTGGATCTTCGCCGTGATTGACGTGTGGTCTCGGCTCTGGCCTTCGACGGTGGTCGGGAGACGGAGTTACAACAACACGCTGACCCTCTTTCGAGATGTAGCGAACCGTATGAATCTTGCCCGCTTCCCACTGATCGCGACGGACGGATTCGAGTTCTACGAGAAAGTCGTGCGGCGCATCTTTGGCCCGGCCTGCCTGTACGGCCAGGTGATCAAGATGCGCAGGAACGATCGTGTGGTCAGAGTGGAGCGAAGAACAAGGATCGGTGCCGCCTGGCGATGGGCGCAGGCGTTGGCTGACTCCGAGGACTCGGAGACACTGAACACGTCGTTCATCGAACGGCTGAATCTGACGATCCGACAGGGCTCGGCGTATCTTTCTCGTCGAACGATTTGCTACGCACGCCGGACAGAGCGACTGACAGCTCACCTCGAGCTGCTGCGCTGCTATTACAACTTCGTGAGGCCTCACCGGGCGCTGAAATTCGGAGGCGAGGTCAGGACACCGGCCATCCAGGCCGGTCTGACGAAGCGGCGACTGACGTTAAGGGAGATCTTCTCGTCGACGATCGCTTTGCTGGCATGGCAAAAGGTCAAGTCGGTGTTCGCCCGCTGCACGATCTTGGTGATTGTGAACGATAGGCGAGTACAGCTGGCGGCTTAGCAACACTCGATGACGGAAGCACC
>JAKZVK010000495.1:0-14629 GCA_047516085.1 Bryobacterales bacterium | reverse complement strand
CAAGCGGCCTCATGACGTGGTCAAGGGCGGCCGCATCGTCAAGGTCGACATCAACACGGGCGAGCACGTTAAGAACTACGTCACGCCCAACGGCGGCGGCCTGCACGGTCTGTTGTGGACGCTCGATTCGCTGTGGATCACGCAGTTCGGCCCGAACAAGAACATCACCCGCTCCGACGCCGACCTGAAAGTTCTCTCGTCGTTCCCGGTGCCCCTCGGCCGCGCTCACGGGATGGGCTGGGACGGCAAGCACCTCTGGTGCATGTTCTCGAACGACTTTCGCATCCTGAAGTTCGACGTCAGCGACGGCCGGGTGGTGGAAGCCATCCAACTCAACCACGACGACCCCGACCCGCACGGCATGACGTGGTGGAAGGGCCACCTCTACTACTGCGACGCTGGCATCGCGCCGGGGCACAAGGCCAACACCAGCCCCTACGCCGGTTACATCTGCCGCATTCACCTGTAGACGACATCATGAACGCCCCGTAGGACGAGCCGCCTCCAATCTAACTGCTGCCCACTTAGGGTGAGGGTGGCGTCCCCACCAGTCGATGACCACTCGAAGACTGTTATTGTGGGGTCAGAGCAGAAGCGGGGGCGACCGATGAGCATCCAGTTTACGGCGAACGTTTTTCGAGAGCGCGACCAGTTTGTATCCCACGCTCCCGAACTCGACGTGTCCTCGTGTGGAGCAAGCGATACCGAAGCAGAGAAGAACCTAATGGAGGCCGTTCGCTTGTTTCTCGAAGAGGCCGGCAAGATGGGAACGCTGGAGCAGGTTTTGGAGGAGGCGGGCTACGTTCGCCGAGAGGGTCGTTGGGAGCCGCCCGAGCTGGTTCGTTCCGAGCGCGCCTCAGTGCCGCTCGAGCATGCCGAAGCTTAGCCCGCAACCTTATCGAACGCTGCAATGCGTATTTGAGCGGGACGGTTTCCGCAAGGTTCGAGAAGAAGGAAGCCACCTTGTCTATACGAAACCAGGCGTGCCACGGCCGGTAGTGATTCCCAAGTATTCCGCCGTTCCCATCTTCGTTATCAAGAACAACCTGAGGACCGCGGGGATCTCGCGTCAGCGATACTTTGAGCTGCTCGCCCAGTGCAGCTAGGCGCCGGCCCTGAGCGGAGCGGAACAGGCAAGCGCGCGGCCGCAGGTCTTTCGGTCTGGTATGATTGGCTCGCTATGCGCGGCCGATAGTCACGTCGAAACTTCCTGAAATCCGCTCCGCTGGGGGCGGCCGGGGTGGCCGTTGTCTCCTCGGGTCTTGCCACCGCTCCTGCCCACGCGGCCGCTCCGGCGGTTGTGGGCTCGTCCAACACAGATGTCAAAAGCGTCGACCGCACCTGGGTCGATGTTCCCTTCCGTCCGGTGCCCAAGCGGCACATGCACCGCGAGCGCCCGGGATGGACGCTGTTCGAGATCACCAAGGTCACGCTCGCTAACGGCGTCGTCGGTTTCGGCGAGTCGATGGTCCAGTACGGCGGAAGGCCCCTGCGGGATGAGATCATCGGCCGGGTGGTCGGCCACCCCGCGCCGGAGTCGATGTGGGACGACTCGATCGGCCACGGCCTGCAGATGGCGCTGTTCGACGCTGTCGGTAAGACGAATGACGTACCCATCCATCGGCTGTTGGGCCACAAGGTCCGCGAGCGCGCCTTCATGAGTTGGTGGGCCTGCGACCAGCCTGGCAAGGATTGGGTCATCGAATGCAAGGACGCCGTGGCGCGCGGCTACACCGACTTCAAGGCCAAAGCGCGCTCGTGGTTTGACCTTTTCGACCAGTGCCGTGAGCTGACGCCGACCCTGCCGGCGCACTTCAAGATTGACTTCGACTTCAACTCGTTACTGCTCGACTCCGGTCACGCCGGGCGATACTTGGTGGGCCTCGAGCAATTCAAGAACCTGGCGATCTACGAGTCGCCGATCCCGCAGAACGACGTCGAGGGCAACAAGCTGCTGCGCCGCAAGACCCAGATCCCGATCGCGATGCACTACGGCAATCCGCCGATCATGACGGCGCTGCGCGAGGAAGTTTGCGACGGCTTCGTGATCGGAGGCGGCGCGGCGCGTGTCATCAACAACGGCACCATCGCCGCGACGGCCGCGAAGCCTTTCTGGCTGCAGATGGTTGGCACCGGTATCACCGCGACGTTCTCAATGCATTTCGCGGCCGTGCTGTCGCACGCGCGCTGGCCGGCGGTCAACTGCAACAACCTCTATGAGGAGCAGTTGGTGAAGCCGGCGATCCGCGTGGAGAACGGCTCGGCGAAGATTCCCGAAGCCCCGGGCCTCGGAGTCGACCTCGACGAGGACGCGGTCGAGCGTCACCGCATCGAACCGCTTACGAAGCGCCGTAACCCCCCAACCGACATTCTGTTGGCGATCCGCTTCCCGTCGGGCGCGACCAGCTACTACGTGAGTGCCCGGCAGTACCGGGCAGACTTCCTCGCCGGCAAGCTGCCCGTATTCGCCACGGGCGTCTACATGGAGCAGGTCCCAAACAATGGTAGCGGTGAGTGGAAGGATTTGAACCGACGAGCGCAACAGGCCGGTGTTCACGTTGGCGGACGACCAATCTGAAGAACGTGTCTGTGTTTCGAGAAGCATGATGCGGGATTGAGCAGGTGCAGGGAGGCAAGGTCATGAAAGCGAAGCTAACTCGCAGAAACTGGTTTCGTGGGTGTGCCGCCGGCGGCGCTGTGTCGTTGGCCTCGGCGGTTCCGGGGGCAAGGCTTGCGGCAGCCGTCGCGGCGCCCGCCGTCGTCGGCAACTCGAACACATCAGTCAAGAGCGTCGAGGAGATTTTCATCGACTTGCCGTTCAAGCCCGTGCCAAAGCGCCATCAGTACCGCGAGTTCAACCATGAGGGGCGGCGCTTCAAGAAGCTCTACAAGGTGCACCTCGCCAACGGCGTCACCGGTATCGGCGAGGGTAGCCTCGGCCGCGACGCTCTGAAGCGGGTCGTAGGGCAAAACGCAGCCGATCACATGTGGGATGACTCGGTCGGCAGTGGCTTGCAAATTGCTCTGTTCGACGCTGTCGCGAAGACCAACGGCGTTCCCATCCATCGACTGCTGGGCAACCAGGTGCGCGACCGCGCCTTCATGAGTTGGTGGGCGGTCGACATGCCGGGCAAGGACTGGGCGCTCGAATGCAAAGAGGCGGTCTCGAAGGGGTACACCTCGTTCAAGGGCAAGGCCCGGTCGTGGTTCGACCTGATCGATCAGTGCGACGTGCTGACGCCGACGCTGCCGAAGCACTTCAAAATTGACTTTGACTTCAACTCGCTACTGCTCGACAGCGGCCACGCCGGGCGGTACTTGGTCGAGTTGGAGCGGTTCTCGAACATCGCCATCTACGAGTCGCCAATCCCGCAGCAGGACGTCGAGGGCAACAAGCTTCTGCGAACCAAAACCCACATCCCGATCGCGATGCACTATGGCAACCCGCCGATCATGACGGCGTTGCGCGAGGAGGTCTGCGACGGCTTCGTCGTCGGCGGTGGAGCGAAGCGCGTGATCGAGAGCGGAACGATCGCTGCCGCCGCCAATAAATCGTTCTGGCTACAACTGACCGGCAGCGGTGTGACGGCGGCGTGGGCGCTTCACTTGGCCGCCGTGCTCACCCATGCGCGCTGGCCTGCGATCAACCTGAACCACATGTTCGTATCCGATATGGTCAAGCCGGCCATTAAGCTGGCGAACGGAACAGCGGCCATTCCTGACACACCGGGCTTGGGCTACGAGCTCGACGAGGACGCTCTCGAGAAGTACCGCATCGATCGGTTCCCGGACCGTCCGCGGCCCAACAAGCTCTATGCGATTCGCTGGCCGTCGGGCGCCACCAGCTACTACCGCAACGCCGATGAGTTTCGCGCCGAGTTCGTCAGCGGCAAGCTGCCGGTCTTCGCGCGCGGCGTCTATATGGAAGAGGTCGTCGATAACGGCAGCGGCGACTGGAAGCAACTGAACGCCAAGGCGCAGAGTGGTGGGGTGCACGTAGCCGGGCGGCCGCTGTAGCTTTGCCTACTCTTGCGCCAGCCCGCTTCTATCCGCAGCGGCCGACGCCGAGAAACGGCCCTCGTCACCGATCGCGTCGTGTAGCGCCTCGAGCTCACGCTTTGATCAGAACAATGCCCTCCTGCTCAATGCGCTTGAACATGGTTCGATATTCGGGCGAACCGTCATCATCCCAGTAGTCGGTCGTCAGCGGCGAGGCGTAGCTCATCGGAATCAACCGTCGCCAATCGGGGCGCACCATGAAGAGCGACTGCTTCGGGTCGGCAATGTTGTACATCATCGTGCCGTTGGCGAAGCGCGTCTTGATGATCCACTTCGACTGTTCCGGCAGCCCGAGCTTTTTCAAGCGCTCGAGTTCTTCGCGGTCGAGCGTCACGCCCAGGCCCGGCCCCTCCGGGACCCGCACAAAGCCATTCACGGGCTCCAAGCGCTCCTTGACGACGTCCGACTTCCAGGTCTCGGCATCGCCGTGAAAGTGAAAGCTCGCCGTCTTGAAGGCCGCCTGCATATGCGTCGACATGGCGCGCGTGATGTATCCGCCTACGTTTTGGACCATGAACGGCACGTTGGCGGCGGCGAACAGGCCCGCGCGGCGCATGGCGACACCGATCTTGGCATGGCCCAGCATGTAGATGTCGGCCGCCCGGCGTAGAACCGAGTACGTTGCCTGCATCGGTACATGGTGCAGCACCACCGGCAGCTTGACTCGCTTCCGCAGCTCGGCGTAGCTGTCGAGGTCGTTCGGTTCGAACGGATCTTCGAAACAACCGGCGATGGGATAGCCGGCCATCTTCTCCAGCAGGTCGAAGATGTGGTCATCGGTGCCGCCCATGGTCAGGTCGTAGTGAATCTTGAAACCCTTGGGCGCGACGGCCTGCATCGCCTCGGCCTGGTCGAAGACGTTCTCGAACGGCGAGAGGTGATATTTGAGCCAGGTGTAGCCCTGAGCTGCGTAGCGCTGAACAGCTTCGGCCATGTGCTTCGGGTCGGAGGAGACGGTCCACGAACCCACCGGCACCCAAGCGCGGTAGCGTTGTCCGAACAGCTTGTAGACAGGGACGCCGGCGGCCTTGCCCATCAGGTCGTACATCGCCGTGCCCAACCGCAGTGAGGTCTCGTCGCCCACCCAGTCAAACGGGCTGGTACCGATGTATTTCTCGATGACCTCGTCGGGCTCGCGGCTGCCCTCGCTTAACCCCGTCAGCCCTTTGTCGGTATGGACCACGTAGACCGTGCGCTTGGTCGGTCCGTAGTAATGGTTGAGGGGGTAGGCGATCCAGTCGCGGTAGTCGACCGTGATGTCGTGGATCTCGATGTCGGTGACCTTGATGGAGCCGAATACCGAGTCGGCGGTTTTCTTGGCCGCGAACGCCGCCTCATGAAACAAGCCGCCGGCACACAGCCCGGTCCCGGCCGCTAAGAACTGCCGGCGTGAATAGGTGAGCATGGATCGCCTCTAGGTTGCGTGGCGCGCTACAGCAGAATCGCCAGCGTCAATCGCGACCACGATCATACCGGAGAGCGGCCCCAACAACCACCACTGATGGAGATTTCCTCGCGGGTGAGCCACAATAAGGCCATGCCTGAACGCCACCCGTCCCGCCGCCACTTCCTAGGAACCGCCGAGGCCGGCCTCACCGCGACGACCCTGGCCGGAGCACCGGCTACCGCTTCTGCCGCCAGTGCCAGCCGCGTTATCGGCTCCAACGACCGCATCAACCTCGCTTTCATCGGCGTCGGTGGCCGTGGCCGCGGCCATCTACGGGAACTTTACCGCCGCAGCCAAGAGCAGGCCGATGTGCAGGTCGTCGCCGTCTGCGACATCTACACCACGCGTAAAGAGCGCGCCCGTGAGATGGCGAAGCTCGAATCGAAAGACGTCCACCACGAGCACCGCGAGCTGCTGGCCCGCTCAGACGTCGACGCCGTCGTCATCTCGTCGCCCGACCACTGGCACGCTCCGCAGGCGCTCGACGCGCTCGACGCCGGCAAAGACGTTTACCTCGAAAAGCCGATCACCTACACGTTGCACGAGGCCCACGAGGTCGCGGCGCGCGTCAAGACGCATAGCCGCATCCTGCAGGTCGGCAGCCAGCATCTTTCCGACCAACGCTACCACCACGCGCGCGAGGCGATCGAAAAGGGTTGGATCGGCCAACCCCTCTGGACGCAGAACACCTACTCGCGCAACTCGCTTCACGGAGAATGGAACTACCGCATCGATGACGAAGGCACGGCTGAGAATATCGACTGGAAGGTTTTTCTCGGCCCGGCCCCGAATCGTCCCTTCAGCCCCGACCGCTATTTCCGCTGGCGCAAGTATTGGGACTACTCCGGCGGCATTGCCACCGACCTGTTCTATCACCGCTTGGCGCCGCTCGAGTTCGCGATCGGACCGAACTTCCCCGTCCGCGTCAGCGCCAACGGCGGCATCTACGTTCACAAAGACCGCGAAGTGCCCGACACCTATGCGACCAACATCGAGTACGACGACCATTACGCGTTGATGTCGGCGTCGATGGCCTCGGCCGCCGGCAATCAAGGGCTGCCGCCGATCATCTACGGCCACGAGGGATCGATCCAGTTTCTCCCCGGCGCGCTCGCCATCCTGCCCGAGTCGCAGTTCCGCAAGAAGTTCGAGGCCGCCACGGGCAAGCGCGAGTTGCTCATCCCGGTCGAGAAGCGGGACCTCACGGCCGACCATCTCAGCAACTTCCTCGACTGCATGCGTTCGCGCAAGACGCCGCACTTCGACGCCTTCTTCGGCTACCAAGTGATGACGGCGATCGACCTCGGCGTCAAGTCGTACCGGCGAGGCCGGCTGATGGCCTTTGACCCCAAGCGCGAGCAAGTGCTCGACGTAGCCCCCGCTCGCGCGGCGTACGAGGGAACCGGCACGAACATCGAATAGCCGTCCCGGGGCTAACCCACCGCATTCTGTAGGGACGTAGCCTGTTACCTTCGACTCCTAGGTAGGGCGCCGATGGATCGCGGGTTGAAGCCGTCTACTCCGGCCACCAATCGCCCCCCACCCAGTGTCTCCGCATGAAGTCTCCGCTTGTCCGCGTCCTGAGCTTTCTCCGTGCACACCCCGCGGCCGTGCTCTGGTGGCTGGTTTGCCTCTACACCGCGCTCACCCTCTACGGCTTCTACCAGGAGGACGAGTTCGGCCAAATCACGGCCTTCTACCTCCACAAAGCGGGAATCGTCGGCATCGGCGAGATGCCGTGGGAGTTCCACTACCAGATCCGTCCTTGGCTGCAGCCTGGGCTCTACTATGCCCTTCTGAAGCCGTGGATCGATCCGTCGAACTCACGCTTCCTATTGACCGAACGGCTGAGCCTGCTGGTGCAGCTCGTCTTGGTCACCCTGGCGCTCCCTGCGTTTCTGCGAATGGCGACGCCGCCGGGCAGTCCACCGGCCACTCGCGACCGATGGTGGTTATTCGCCTCGATTGGCTGTTGGTGGTTCCTCCCCAGCATGTTGATCCGCCATTCCTCCGAGGCCTTTAGCTCGCTGCTGCTCGTCTTGTGCCTTGGCCTTTGGCACCGCTGGGAATCGCGGGCCGCGGCGTCTACTCTTGGTGTGGCTTTTGGAGCGGGCGTCCTAGGCGGACTCGCTTTCGATAGCCGCTTCCAAACAACACTCTTTCTTCTCGGCTTTGGCTTGACCGCAATCCTCGACCGCGGAAGTGAGGCCTCGGCCCGGCGGCGGGCCATGGCTGTGTTCGCACTCGGCGCGTTCGTAAGCGTCGCCGCCGGATTGGCTGTCGATTGGTGGGGCTACGGCCAGCCGACGCTCACCCCTTGGAATTACTTCCACGCGCAAGTGTTATTAGGCGTAGCCAGTCATTTCGGCTCGTCTCCCTGGTATTGGTACTTGGTGGCCGTCCCTGTTTATAGTCTCAACCCGATGTTGTGGCTGTGGCTGGGACAAGCCGCCCTCGTGCGTTGGAAGGACCCGTTCGACCGTTGTCTCCTCGGCGGCTTGGCGCTTTTTCTCGCTGTTCACCTCGCCGTCCCGCACAAAGAGGCGCGCTTCCTGGTCCCGATGGCGGCGCCGGCTGCGTTGTTGATTCTCAGAATGTTCGCCCGAGGCGAAGTAGGCGGTTCGGAACCGACTCGGTGGATTTTTTCGATGCCCTATGTCAAAGCCGTTGCGGCTGCCAATGCTGTGGTGCTCGTGCTGTTCAGCGCATTCGGCCTGGCGAGCGGACCCAGCCGCGTCGATCCGTTGCTGTGGGAGCTTCCGCCGGGAACGACCGTCCTGTCGGCCACGGATCTCTACTACCACTTCGACGACAAGCGTGCCGAGCCGCGGTTTCCCTCGGGTGGTCCTTACGTCGCAAAGTTCCGAAAGCCGCTCGGGCTGCGGTACGTTTACGCGCCACCCGAGCAGTTCGGAGCGGCGTGCGCGGACGATCCGGACGCTCTTGTCCTGCTCACCGGCAGCCAGCAGCCTAGCGCCCTGGATCAGCCCCGATTGCTCGTCGATCGACCCTTTCCCTCGCTTTCGCAGTTCCCGCCCGCGTGGCTGGACAGCGAGTTAAGCGCGCGGTGGCGGCTGTGGCGCTACAAGCTGGTTCATTGCGAAAATTATGTCCGGCTGCTCCAAAGGCGTCCCGATTAGCGCACCCGCGGCATGACGGTTGGCCACCACGTCGTGCCTCCTGTAGAATCTCGACCATATCCGCCGGGCATGCCGCCGGCCGCGAGAGGAAACATGTCCAACGAACTTGTGCAAGGCAGCGGAGACTACACGTACGCGCTCATCCACGACTGGGGTGAGCTGCCGAGCCGCATCAAGTACGGCAATTGCCACGGCGTGCGCGTCGACGAAGCCGGCTACATCTACGTGCACCACACCGTCCACGACACCAGTGAAAGCCTCGACACGATGGTGGTGTTCGACCCGGACGGCAAGTTCGTCAAGTCGTGGGGGCCGGAGTTCGCCGGCGGCGCTCACGGCCTGCACCTCAACAAAGAAGGCGGCGAGGAGTTCTTCTACTTCTGCGACATCAACCGGGAGATCGTGGTCAAGACGACGCTTGATGGCGAGGAACTCTTCACGCTCGCACGCCCCGGGGATTCCGAGCCGTACAACACCCCCGATGAGAGCGGCGAAAAGATCCCATGGAAGCCCACTAACCTCGCCGTCGCGAGCAACGGCGACATCTACGTCGGTGACGGCTACGGTTCGAGTTACGTCGTCCAGTACAATCGTGGCGGCAAATACATCCGCACGTTCGGCGGCCCAGGGAATGGGCCCGGCCAACTCAAAGTGCCGCACGGCATCATGATCGATGACCGCGACGGCGAGGAGCGGCTACTGGTCGCCGACCGCGGCAACAACCGCCTCCAGTACTTCACCCTCAACGGCCGGCACCTCTCATTCGTCGGTGGCGTGAACCTGCCCTGTCACTTCGACATTCGCGGCGGCGACTTATTGATTCCCGACTTGGCGGCGCGCGTCACGCTGATGGACAAGGACAACCAAGTCATCGCGCACTACGGGCAAGGTCCCGACGACTATCGAAAGCGCCGGGTGATGAGCCGGGAAAACTTCATGCCCGGCAAGTTTGTGTGTCCTCACGGAGCGTGTTTCGACCACGAGGGCAACATCTTCGTGGTCGAGTGGGTTGAGATCGGGCGGGTCACCAAGATGAGGTGCATGACCGGGAACGCAGGTAACACATGAACCATCGCCTTTGCTATTCAAGGCTCGGAGAGTTCGCCGCTGGACCCGTCAACGCTTGCCCCGCAGGTTCGCTGTCGCGAGGCCCTGACAGAACCCGAGACGCACTCTTTTGGTTTCCCAACGTTCCAATGAGTTCCTGACTCAGTCTCCCGGGCCTCGACCGTGAACACCTTGTTCAGAAAATCCCTGGGGCGTGGCGAGTTCGGGCGCAGGTTCGGCCAAGGTGAAGGGTCTAGTCTAATCGCGCCGCCGGCAGGCCACGTAATTTACTGAATCAACACACCTTGTTCGTTGGCGTCCTCGTCCTCGCCTTGGTCTTGCGATTCCGGGATAACGGCGGCGGCTGCCACTTGGTCGGTCGCACCCATCGTAACGAGCCTCACGCCTTGGGCTGCCCGGCCCGTGGCTCGGATCTTGTCGGAGTCGATGCGGATGATCTTTCCGTCGCGGGAGATGATGATCACCTCGTCTTCCGGCGAAACCTGCATGATCGAGACCACCCGGCCGTTCTTCTTGGTGGTCTTCATGTTGATGACACCCTTGCCGCCGCGTGCGGTCAGGCGATACTGGGCGAGCCGCGTGCGCTTGCCGAAACCGTTCTCGGTGACCGAGAGGACCAGATGTTCGGGCGAGACGGCCAGCATGCCGACCACGTAGTCGCCCTCGGTAAGCCGGATGGCGCGTACGCCCCGGGCGGGCCGCCCCATGGGTCGTGCGTCCTCGGTCTTGAAGCGAATCGCCTTGCCCTCGTAGGTGGCGATGAAAATTTCGGGCTCGCCGTTGGTCAGCCGCGCCGAGATCAACTCGTCGCCTTCATCGAGGCCCAGGGCAATGATGCCGCGCGAGAGCGGATGATCGAACACGGTCAAGGGGCACTTCTTGATGACGCCGTTGCGCGTGGCCATGACCACGAAGCGTCCCTCTTCGAACTCGCGCACGGGCAGGTAGGCCTGCACGTGCTCCTCGGGCTGCAAGTTCGCGAGGTTGGCGATGTGTTTGCCCTTGCCGGTAGTGCCGACGTCAGGGATGCTGTAGACCTTGACCCAGTAGACACGCCCAAGGTTGGTGAAGGCCAGCACGTAGGAGTGCGTCGAGCCGATGAAGAGCTGCTCGACGAAGTCTTCGCTGCGCGTGCCCATGCCGATGCGTCCGCGCCCGCCGCGAATCTGCTTGCGGTAGGTATCCACCGGCGTCCGTTTCAAGAAGCTGTTGTGGGTGACGGTAACGGCCATGTCTTCGTCGGCGATGAGGTCTTCGATCGCGATCTGGCTGACCGGTGCGGTGATCTCGGTCCGGCGTTCGTCGCCGAACTTCTTCTTGACGTCTTGCAGCTCCGTGATGATGAGCTTTTGCAGGACCTGGTCGGAGCCGAGGATCTCGAGGTATCCGGCGATCCGGCGCTGAATTTCGGCCAGCTCGTCGAGGATCTTCTGCCGCTCCATTCCGGTCAGGCGCTGCAACTGTAGCTCGATGATGGCCTGCGCCTGCTTCTGCGTGAAGTCAAGACGGTCTATCAGGCCCTGGCGAGCGGACGCCGGGCTATCGGATGCACGAATCAGCTTGATGATGGCATCAAGGTGATCGAGCGCCTTCTGGAAGCCCAGCAATAGATGCTCTCGCTCACGCGCCTTGCGCAGCAAGTAGTTCGTGCGGCGGCGGACCACATCGACGCGGTGATCGATGAACAGCTTGAGGTATTCAAGCAAGCCCAGCTCACGCGGCTGCCCAGCGACGATGGCGAGCGCAATGATGCCGAAGCT
This sequence comes from Bryobacterales bacterium, assembly GCA_047516085.1. GTDB lineage: Bacteria > Acidobacteriota > Terriglobia > Bryobacterales > UBA6623 > JAKZVK01. The sequence goes on along the minus strand of JAKZVK010000495.1, from coordinate 3,155 downwards.
GGTCTGAAGCTGGGTGTGCTTGTAGAGATTGTTGAGGATGATCTCGGGCTCTTCGCCGCGCTTGAGCTCAAAGACGATGCGCATGCCGTCGCGGTCGCTCTCGTCGCGGATGTCGGAGATGCCTTCAATCTTCTTGTCGTTGACGAGCCCCGCGGCGTGCTCGATAAGGCGCGCCTTGTTGACTTGGTAGGGAATCTCGGTGACGACGATCGCCTGCCGGTCCCGCGTGGTCTGCTCGAAGCTCGCAACTGCCCGAATGATCATGCTGCCGCGTCCGGTGCGGTAGGCGTTGAGGATTCCCTCGCGTCCGCAGATCATGGCGCCGGTGGGGAAGTCGGGACCCTGGACGATCTCGACGGCTTCCTCGAACGTCATCTTGGGGTTCTTGATCAACTGAACGGCGGCGTCAATAAGCTCGGTCAGATTGTGCGGCGGGATGTTGGTGGCCATGCCCACTGCGATGCCGTTCGCCCCGTTGACGAAGAGAGTAGGCACGGCGGCCGGCAGCGATTCGGGCTCTTCGGACGTGTCGTCGTAGTTGGGCCGGAAGTCGACCGTGTCGAGTTCCAGCTCGTTGAGCAGGGCTTCGCCGAATTGCGTGAGCCGCGCCTCGGTGTAGCGCATCGCCGCGGCAGGATCGTTATCCACCGAGCCGAAGTTACCCTGGCCGTCGACGAGCATATAGCGCATCGTGAACGGCTGCGCCAGCCGGACGAGCGTGTCGTAGATCGATGAGTCGCCGTGCGGATGGTAGTTGCCCATCACTTCGCCGACGATCTTGGCGCACTTGCGGAAGCCGCGGTTCGACCGCAGGCCGGCTTCCAGCATGCCGTAAAGGATGCGCCGTTGGACCGGCTTGAGCCCGTCGCGAACGTCGGGCAAGGCGCGGCCGATGATAACGCTCATCGCGTAGTCGAGATACGACTTCTTCATCTCGACTTCGATGTCGATCGGAACCAGATTCTGCGGAGCGCCGTTGCTGCCGAGGGGGATTTGGGTGGGGTTCTCGGGTGGTTGCTCAGCCAAGGGGGTTTGTTCTCCTGGAGGGTCTAACCCATTATTTTATCGCAATTTAGACTCAGATGGCGAATCGGGCCTCGGGCCCGAGTGGGCCGGGCCCTGGGGGATGGCGAGGAGGGCAGGAGGTGGTCCTAAGACACCCGGATTTGCGAGACGCCAGCCATCGCTGAGGAGTGTTTCTGGGCCCAAGCGCGCTCTTGTGCCCGTTTAGGACGCCGTGGTCGAGGGCCGGTCGAGAGGCGTCTTTGGCAAGCGGGTCAGGCGGCCTCGCTCATGCCGCGTCGTTCGACGCCGGCGATGGCGTCGCTAGCATTGCCTTTGAGGCTCAGGTTTCCGGCATGGCCGGAGGCTGCCCAAAGAACTCTGGGGCTAAGCTCCGGACGCGGCAGCGCAGGCGCCATCCACTCGTAGAATGGGCCAGCCACGGTGAACCGAGCGGCTAGTGTTTCTCGTCGTCTTGTGTTGCTCATGAGCTTTGTGGAACTTAAACGCCCGGTTGCTGGTTTAAGCCCCCTCCCAATAACAATTCTTGCCGGACCTTAGACGATCCGGCAATAGATCAGTAGTACTTTTTAAGGTCTAACCCTTAGTACTAGGTTATGGCAGGACTAGGGCTGCCCGGTGAATGGGCGTAGGGGACAGCCGCGGGGACTCCCCATCGTCTGTCAAGGGCTGAATGCAGGGAGGTACTCTTCGAGCGCGGCCCTGGGCCCTCCGCCTCGGACGCTAGAGACCCAGGTGCTGGCGCGCGTAAGCGAGCGACTTCCGGACGTTCTCTTCTTCCACGCGCACGAGCTCTTCGGCGGAGAGCTGCGCTATGCGAGGCAGCGGCTGGGCGGGTTTGTTCTTGCGGACCCAGGCTAGGGTACGGGCCAGATCGGTCCCGGGCACAGCGGGCATCGTGGCCCAGAAGGGCTCGGTGAGGCAGGGAATCGCGAGCGGATCGCGCGTGATCATCTCGAGCGAGAAATCGAGCGCGGGTTGGGCCTCTCGCAGCACCGTGACGATGCGCGGGAGGTCAAGAGCACCCGCTCCCAGGGGCATTTCGGCGAGCAAGAAGCCGTCTTCCTTCTCCTCAACGGCCATGTCCTTGAGGTGAACCGAGAAGGCGTGAGGCGCGAACGCCTCGGCCAGGGTGACCGGGTCCTCGAGCAGCGCAATGTTGTTGCCTGTATCGACGCAAATGCCGACGAACTCGCTGCTGATGCGTCGCATCAGTTCTATCATCTCGCCGATGCGTAAGTCCTTGTGATTCTCGACGGCGAGCTTCACTTGGCGCTTGCGAAGGGTGGGTTCGGCCAAGGTCAGCGACGTCCAGGCCTGTTTCGCGAAGTCCCTGAAGGCTTCAGCGCTATCAAACGTTTCGTAGCGGCGGCCGCTGAGCATGGCGGTGCGGACCACCGTCGCGCCGGCGATTTTGGCCGCGCGCACGTCGTCTTGAAACCGCGACAGGTCCACTTGATCGCGCGGGAGGGAGACCGAACCTTCGACGAACATGCCGTATCGCTCGGCGTTGTGCCGCAGGCGGCGGAGGCCCCCTCGCTCCAGCGACGACAGGCCGGCCTGGATCCCCCCCGCGCCGAGGGCTTGGCTGTGTTCTAGGAAGTAAAGGGGGTTGTCAATACGTCTGGCGGCGGAGGTCTCGCGGTCGTACCTGTGCCGGTGGCCGTACGAGCTGGCGCCGATGCCGAGACGGCTTGGGGGATTTTGCGCGCCGCCGCTGCCGGCCGCCCACAAGGAACTGGCTAGCGAACCGCCGGCTGCGATGAACTGTCGGCGGGAGAGAGTACGGTTCGAGGGGCGCACGTTCGAATGGTAGCAGCCTGCGGTTGCTGAGCCGTGAGCGAACGGGGCGGGCGGGCCCGAGGGGGGCGGAGTTCTTCCTTGGCCCCTGTACAAGTTCGCTACAATCAATGCCGGGCAGTCAATTCCTGAAATTTCTGTTGAGTTAACGGTCTTGCTTTTCTTGCGGTCACTGCTGAGGTGCGTCGTCTTCCATGCGCCGAGTTCTTTCCACGCACCTATTCGTTAACCACCGCACGACGGTGGCGCTGCTCGATCGCATCCTCAGGAGCGGTGTCGACGAGATCGAAATCTTCTGCGCCCGCCAGCATCTTGACTACCGCAACCCGCAA
>JAKZVK010000494.1:0-2668 GCA_047516085.1 Bryobacterales bacterium | reverse complement strand
GCTTGTCGATCGAGTTCAAGGCGATCAAGGAACACATCGTCGGCGGCGTCAGGCGAATCAGCGAAGCGATTTTGACCGGGGCTGCCCTGGTCGATTCTCCGTCCTATTCCAGATCCGTTGTCGAGGCGCGGGAACTGGCGGCGCGAAGTGCAAGCGATCGTCACATACGGGAGTTCCTACTGTGAAGTCGATCAGATCGTGGTTCACCGAGGATCGGGCCAGTGCCACGCCTACGGACTACACCGCCCAGATCCTCGCCGCACAACTGGCGGCGGCTCGTGGGCTCGATGGGATCAAGACCACGGCGGCATATCGCGGGGCGCTGACCTTGATCGGACATTCAACGGGCGTGGCGACGCTGACAGGGCAACACGCCGAAGTGCTGCAACCACACCTATCAACCATCGCGCGTTCCATGGTGGACACCGGCCAATCAGATTGGCTGATTAACGTGGGCTCCGCCGGGGAGGTAGTGCTACTGCCCGTCACAGCGTCGGCTGTAGTAGGAGGGCCGGACCCGCGCTCGTGGGTCTACACATTGACGATGCCAGGGCCGAGCCAAACGGTGACGCTACAGCGCAGCGGAGAATCCCTCTTGAGCTTCAGGCTGCGCGTAGATTCACGATCACCCTGGAGGGGCAGGCCAGCTATTGATTCGAGTGGCACCGGGGAGTTGCTTTGCCAACTAGAAGGGCAGCTGAAGGATGAGGCGCGAGTGACACCGGCGCGTGTGATCGCCGGGGGGATCGTCGGCGAGCAGTCGCAGGAGATCAGCGAGATCGTCGGAGCAGGCGGGGTTGTCGGGCTTTCGCAAGCGGTCGGCTCCCGCGACGACCCGTCCGGCATCAAGGCGGGCATCGTACGGAATGAGTCCACATCCGCCACGGTGACGTTGCATGAGCAATTAGAACGCGCTATTTGCGGCGCGATGGGATGCCCGTATGATTTGGTTCTTGGCGGCTCTTCAGAGTCGGGGAGCAGGGAGAGCTTCAGGCGGCTGGCTTCGACCACGATAAACAATATCCTCGTCACCGTCGCGCGGGAGTGGGAATCGAAGATGGGCACGGATATCACGTTCGATCTTGACCGGCTCCGAAGTTCGGATGAGGTCAGCCGCGCGAGAGCGGTAGGCTCGCGCGCCCAGGCCGTCTCACGGCTCGTTGATTCGGGCATGGCTCTACCTCAAGCGCTGGCCGTAGTGGGGATTGAGTAAGATGGCTTCGAATGAGCTAGACATCGTCTCGCTTGCGACGATGAAGGACGAGCTGAGGATTCCCGCCGCTGAAGTTTCCCACGACGTTCTCCTGACCGGCCAGATTGCTTCTGCCGTTTCCTTCGTTTCACGCCACCTTCGCGTTCCGCTACTTGATCGCACCGAGGGCTTTCGCTGTTCGCGCCCCAGCTACGCCGCTACCCCGATCATCCTGCCGACGGTCGGCGTTCGGTCCGTCAATTCCGTTAAGTACTGGACGCCTACCGGCTCCCTACGCGAAGACCCCGGCGGCACGATCGCGGTCGATACGCTTGGTAGGCTGGTCGATTATTGCGGCTTCGTGATTTACCCGCCCGCTGAGGGTTGGCCGCTGGTACTTGACAACTCGCACATCGAGATTGTTGTGACGCGCGGCATGGACACGCCACCGGCTTTGAGGTCAGCCGTGGTGTTGTGTGTGCGCCAATTCTATGACGGCTATCGCGATATCCGCCCGACCCAGGCGTTCTACGCGCTGATGCGGCCCTACCGATCGTATCGGTCGGGTTGAAACACCATGCGATTATTCCAGCACACCAAAACGTGTCCTGTCTGCGGCAAGGCCTTAGACGCTTCGCGGCTCGCCCGATATCCCAGCGCGGTTGTGTGCGGGCGGCTTACGTGCTCCAAGGCGTACAAGCGCACTGCGGTCAACACGATCCGGCGTCGCTACCGCAACCGACGCCTTGCCAGCGATCCGGTATTCCGACAGCGGGAAAAGCAGCAGGCGCGGGAGCGGTACGTGAAGAGTCGATTGCGGCTCGGAAAAACACCGGCTCTGAGAGAGCCAGTAGCGCACGATCTCACGGCAATCGGTACTTACCTATCGGCAATCCGTAGGAGGGCGGCAGGGGCTCTTAGGAGAGCAGCACGGGCGGTTGGGGCTGTTTGCGGGGTGGCTTGGTGAGCATCGGGCAAACACTCAAACGGATTTTGGCGGACGCGTGGTCTTGTAGATCTGCGGCGGCTCAGGTGCGCCGGGATCGAGAGCGAGTCTATGACGCGCTGCTCTGGATTGTGACCCGCCAGCGCAGCATGCACCAGATTAAGGGTCCGGCAGATAAGGCTCCAGTAGATAACTCCAGCATCAAATAGAAGGGCCGCGCTGAGCGAAGCGCGGCCCCGGAGGTAAGGATTGAATGTTATCCCAGCATATCAAAGAACCAGCGGTTGAACAACTCCACGCGAACGGCGTCCACTTCGTTCTCTGTCGAGCGGCAGACGAGGGCGACCACAAGGCAAAGTCCCCGATCGGTCTACGCTGGCAGAAACAGTCGGCGAGCCTTGAAGCTGTCCTGAAGCATCGCGCGGCGGGCGGGCTGCTCGGCTTCGTGCCGGGCAAGTCGGGGCTGTTGGTGATCGACGTTGACAAGTTCCCCACGGAGGATCGAGCCGCGAGTGCGCTAGTTGCTCGGC
>JAKZVK010000493.1:0-3878 GCA_047516085.1 Bryobacterales bacterium | reverse complement strand
CGGGTTGGTGGTTGGTCCCGATCCGAACTGATCGGCCTGTGACTCGACGAACGCGAGCCCGCCGCCCAGCGCCTTGATGTCACCCTTCAGCAAGTCAATCTCAGGGTCGTCGCCGCTCACGTTTGGCAGTGGCAGGAGTTGACCGCGCGGACCGGACAGTTCGTCAGCCAAAGCCGTGCTGACCTCAGCCGACAATCGACCCGCGAGCCTAGCTGATTGCAGCGGCCCGACGCCGCGCCACGGTGTAGTTGTGTCGCTAGAGTAGCGGACGTGCACGACGCCAGCAGCAGGGATATTCTCAAACGCGGTCTGTTCCCCTGGTCCGGCAAGCGATACCCGATAGGTCCATGACGCCGGATCTTCGCCGCCCAGCACGTCCCACGACGCGGCGGTCGCAAGCCTGGGGGTACTGTTCTCCATGTCCATCTTGATGACGGCGACGTACTCGCCTTGGCGGATCAACGCCCGCCCGATCATCGCAAGTGTGTGAGGATCCAAGATTCCGGCCATGGTCGAATCAGCCGTGGTCACGTCAGCCGACGCGAACGCCCTACTCACGAAACCGGATGCAGCTTCAAGAGCCGCCGTTGCCCCTGGCAGAGCCGACGCGCCGCCCGCCCTGCTTTGAATCAACTGGACAAGCGCCTCGGTATATGATCCGCTCTCTTGCCGGTCCTCGATGCCACGTAGCCGTTGCCAGATTCCCATGATTGCCTTAATCGAACGCCTTGCCCTCAAGTATTAGGTATCGCCGCCGCCCGCTTTTGGTGTCCTCTCGAATCTGCTCAAGGTCAACGAAGTTGTCTTGCCGGTCTGGGACTTGAACTAGCGTTGCCCTTGCGTCAGCCAGCCAAGCGACGAAACGAACGCGGTAAACGACGGTCGCGTTGTACTGCGTCACCGTGCCGCCGAACGTGGATTGCGCGAACACTTTGTTGTCCAGCAATTCGGCCCAGACTTCCTCTTCACGGAGGATGTTTTCGCCCCCCCCGGGTACAGGGGCCGTCGGGTCGGTTGGGTCGTCGCCCCCGACAATCTCAGTTATCCTTACGGTGATGAGTCGGTCAAGTGGCATCAGCTTATGGCGAAGCGGTCAGCACAGAGTTCACATCTATAGCTACGTCTACCGATACGTCTATGTAGTGGCGGACAATATCAACCGTCTGAGCCCGACCACTGCTGGTTCCACTTCGGCCCAGTGACAGCCAAATCTTGTTTGCTTCGTCCGACTTGAACACATACAGCGAGTCGTGTCCGAATAATGACGTATTCGCCTGATGTATCTTTGGGACAAGGCCGTCGCCGCTCCTACTTGGAGCCGCACTGTAACTGGTCGCTAACGCCAACAAGTCGTCTGTGAAGATTTCCGCATACGCCCTACCAATGCTGGTAAGTACGAAAACGAGTTTCTCGCCCGCTGCGATGTTTTCTGAGAGGGTGAATTCCGTGGCGGCTTGAGTGTTGTTTATTGTGCCGCCTGCCATGACAACGACGCGACGGAACCTTGATGCTACGGTCGCTACCGCCGTCCCCGTGCTTGCAACCGAGCCTGTGACCGGGGGCCGCCGCCGCCCGCGTCTGCCGTGGTCTGAGCCGCCGCAGCCGCGTCCCGAGCGGTCTGATCTATGTCCGCCTCGTCTGCCGTGGCCTGAGCCGCCGCAGCCGCGTCACGCGCTACCTGATCTATCGCACCGTCGCCCGTACCCTCGGGCAAATCTTCGTCCCTGATCTCGCCGTCCGCGAAAGTGATAGTAAGGGTTGACCCGCTCACGGTCACATTCGTAACGGGGTTGCCAAGGATCCCTCCAGCCTCGTCAGCCGCCTGGACGGCCTCGGCAACGCTTCCGGCACGGTGAATCCGGTGCGGCAACAGGATCGCCGCCGCGCCGGAATTTCGCAGCGCATTCGCATACGTGGGACCGCGCCCGACGAACGGTTGATCGAACAGGTAGCCGCTCAACCGGATCACGGCCTCGTTAGCGATCGTGGCGGGCGCGTTCGGGACGTGCTTCTCAACAGTCGCTGTCGCGTAGGCCAGCAGCCGCGTAGCCTGTGCGGTTTCTTCGTCGGTTCGCCCAAGGCGAAGCGCCGCTAGAAGTTCTGCGACGGTGATCGTTACAGCCACAGCGTTTCCCCGGTGGGACGGTTTCCGCCGCCCTTCGCCCGAACCTCGACCGAAGCCGCCGCATAGCTGGGGGTGTCAACGATCGCAGCCCCGCTCAGTACCGCTTCGGTAATGCGTCTGACGCCGCCCACGATGGTCTGAGCCGTTGCACGAAACTCGATTGACATGCCCTTGAACAAACCGGAGCGAATCTCTGCGGCAGCATCCCTGCCCGCCACAGTGTCGGGCAGCGGCGCGTCAATGCGAACCACGTCTTCCTCCACTATCGGCGTCACCCGCATGACGGGAGATTTTCGCGTGTGCATTCTGTTCACCACGATTCCGTCAGCGTCCCACTTGAGGGACCCAGGCAAGAACATCTCCGCTCTATCCGACGCCCTCTCGCCGTACCGCATGATGGTGCCGACCAACCTCCCCGGACCCAGGCGGCCCTCGTCCGCTCTAATCTCGATGCTGCATCGAATCTCATCCACGATTGATCCTCCCGTACCAGCGCCCCACGGCTTCCTCGCAATCAAGCGAGAGAGCCCCCGTGATCTCGTCCGCCAGGCGCGTTCGGACTACGGTTTCGCCAGGGTCGATGATTCGTTCATGACTTCCCGGGCCGAGCCGCTCAAGCAGCTCGGCCCTCCTTGCTGGGTCACCATCCGAATTCGTGATGATGGTGAAAATTTCCCTTGCTTGCGAGCCGGTGATGACCGCCAATCGCACGTACTCGGCCAAGGGCAAAATGAAGTCGGGGCGGATAGGATACTTGCCGTCCGGGCCGCGAACGAGCCCAAGCAAGGCGACAACAATACTTTGAAAGTCGGCCTGAACGGTGGGCTCGGTCGCTTCGCGTAGAAGCCGACGCGCTTGAGCACTTTTGGCCGCGCCAGCCGGACCCGATAGGAGTATCCCTGGCATTGGCAGACAGCCCTTTACGCGGTTTGTACTTGCTGTTTGTAGAAGCCTTCCGTTCGGATGATCTTCACCGCGTGGAGCAGGACCGCCGTGATGACGATCTCGCCTTTCTTTGCCTGAGTGACCTCGTCAGGAATCAACGTCACGCCTTCCCAGATCGGGGCAACCATATCCCGCCTCATGCCCAGCCGGATGACGTTGTTTTGCTTGGACGATGCCACAACCGGAACGTGCGCGCTTACCCGCACTCCAGCGGTAACGCGGTCTAGCTCGCTGGCTGCCGTGCGGTCGCCGTTGTTGCCACGGAATTTCCCGCCAGCAAGTGCGTAGCTGCCGGAACCCATCACTGAGCGAATCTCTGAGACGCTTCCGGCATACCGCCCGTCCACGCGACCGTAGGCGAACTGCTGGATAAACAGGTCGTAACTGGTCACGGCGCTCACGTTGTTGTTGTCCAAATTCGTGCCGTTCAGCAGGCCGTCAGTGCCGTTCACAATCTCAGCGTCCAGCGCGTCACCCAGCGCCATGCTCAGATTCTCTCGGAGCGCCGAAGACATTCCGCCAAAGCGGGCCGCGTCGGTTCGCTTGTAGAAGTAGCTCGCTTGCAACCGCTCAGGTTTGAGCAATTCGGCCTCGAACGCTCCTGTAGTCTCGGCCGCCTCATCGCTTCCGGTGAAAGGCCCCTTGACGCTGGCCCTGGTCGTGATCACAGGAAACACCGCATCACCCGGCGCCACGGACGGTTGATCAACGCCTAGAAACGAGCCGACCGAGTTCGCGAAAACCGCGCTGATGACGGCCTGCTCGGTCGCGCCCACATTGGTCGGAGCCGGTGAAACGAGCCGTTCCT
>JAKZVK010000492.1:0-7710 GCA_047516085.1 Bryobacterales bacterium | reverse complement strand
CCCTGCATTCCTCCGGCTTCGTGGCTCCCACCGCTTCACCACGAAGTGACGAGAATACCCTCCACAACCCCTTTCCCGCCGTCTTCTATAGCTCCCGCTATAGTTGACTGGGCCAATGCCCAGGCGCGGGTTTACACCCGCGCCTCTGTCCCTGCCTCCGGGATTTTCTGCCAAGCTTGGCAAGGGTTTCACTCTGTAGGTACTCACGGGCGCCGCTCGGTTGGGGCGGGGCGGAAGCCGGATGCACCTCTGCTCTCGCGGCCTGCGGTAGATTTGTGAGCGGGGCGTGCCGGACCGCTCCCTTACGGTCACGGCTCGGTTGGACGACACCCATGCCGCTTTCGCCGAGCTTGCCGGTGATCTTGTAGTGCGAGATGGTTTGACCGATCATGGTATGCCCATTGAAACCTAGCCGTCCTGCCCACTCGCCTCGGAGCCCGACCAATGACTCAGAGCCGCGGGCGTCAGCCTGCGTTGAGCAACTTCAAGTGCCATCGGCGACCGCTGTAACCGCGCCGGCAGCGACCCTTCTTGTTCACGTAACACCCATCGTCACGGCCATATCTCAACGCAAGCTCACGCTTGCGGCTCTGAGTGTCCGTGGCGGCAGCGAGGCTTCGCTCGAGCAAAAACTCGTGGGCCTCGCATCGCAGACCTCGCTACGGGAATTGTACCGCCGCGAGGGAGGCAATGAAAGTACAGTAGTGCGTCAGTTTCAGGGTCTCGCCCTGCCGGCAAGCCGGATCGGCTGGATCGATGGCTAGGGGTTGGGAGCGAGCTTCCGCTCGCAGAGCATCGCCGTGGCCAGCAGTCGATCGTCGTGGCCTGCGGCCGTACAGAGCTGAAAGCCCAGGGGAAGTCCTTTCGGCGTGCGGGCGAAGGGCAGGGAAATGGCCGGTGCGCCCAGGGCGGTGAACGGCCGATTGCAGACGGGGTCCCCCGTCGAGCCCAGCCCCTCGGGCGCGGGGCCCGGGGCCGAGGGCGTTAGCCAAACCGCTCCTTGCCGCGTTCGCTCGGCGAAGTCGGCGCGGGCGGTCTCGATGACCTGCTTCGCTTCACGATAGCGCGCGTCGTCGATCGCCAAACCGTTCTCCACTAACATGGCTAGCTTTTCGCCGATCTTCGACCCGTGTTCGCGAAAGGGCTGTTCGTGCGTCCGCGCGCCTTCGTAGGTCATGACGGTGAGCGTCGCCGCGTCCAGTTTTTGGAACGTTGGCGGGAGACCGACCCGCTCGATGGTGAAGCCGGCGCCTTCCAGCCGGTCGGTCAAGGCCGCGAATGCGTCGGCCATCTCGTCCTCAAGCGGAGCTCCGATGGGCCACCGAACCACCGTTAGTGTGCGCGCCCCATCGTCGGCCGGGCGAACCTCGTTGCCGAGTGATTCCCACAGAAACGACATCTCGACGGCTGTTCGAGTAAAGAAGCCGGCATGGTCGAGGCTGGGTGCGAACGGCATCACCCGCGCGAGCGCGAGCCGTCCGAAGGTTGGCTTGAACCCCGCGATTCCGCAGAAGGAAGCCGGCCGCAGCACCGAGCCCATCGTCTGGCTGCCGATGGCGAACGGGACCATGCCGTCGGCGACCGCCGCCGCCGAACCGCTCGACGACCCGCCGGGCGTGTGCGCCGGGTTGTGGGGGTTGCGCGTCGGCCCCGCGTCGAAATAGGCAAACGCGGTCGTGACGGTTTTGCCGAGAACGATGGCACCGGCTTCTGTGAGCTGAGCGACGAGCGCCGAGTCGTGGTCCGGCGTCCTGCCGGCGTGGATCGCCGTGCCCCATTCCGTCGGCATGCCGGCGGTATCGAAGATGTCTTTGACGGCGAAAGGGATGCCGTGCAGCGGGCCCCGGGGCCCCGTCGCCCTCAGCTCTTCGGTTAGTGCGCCGGCTAGGTGGCGCGCCTCGGCTTCGGCCAAATACACCCAGGCGTGCAGGTCTTTTTCTCTTTTTTGGATGCGCCCAAGACAGCACTCGACGATGTCCTCGGGGGTCGTCTCGCCGGCGCGGATTTGCCGGCTCAACTCGTGGAGCGGTGGAAGCGAGGCCGCGGACCGGGCCTGAGACGGCGAATCAGTCACGGTCCCCCGCGTCGTCGGGAGAGCGCGAACCCGCTTCCTTGAGACGGGCGAGGGTTTGGCGGGTCAGAGCGGCCTGCTGCGAGTCCGGATGCTTCTCGACGAAGTCTTCGAGCTCACGAATCGCCTTACGGTGTTCGCCGCGTTGGCGATAGATCTCGGCGAGCGTGATCTGCGGAAGACTGAAGTGGAAGGGATCGAGCCGCTTGGTGATCTTCAAGTAGTGGATCGCCTCGCCGTCGTTGCCGAGCCGGAAGAAGTTCCTTCCCAACTGTGAATTCGCCAGCGCGTCATCGGTGTGAAGAGTGACAGCGTATTGGTTAAAGCGCAAGGCCTCGTCGTGACGCTCCAGGGCCAGCAAGGCGGCGCCGAGGTTCACCACCGGAGGAAACGCGTCGGGCTTCAGATCGAGCGCGATCCGGAAATACTCCTCCGCCTTGGGGTAGCGTCCGCTCTGATACTCGATCGTCCCTAGGTGGTTCCACGCGCTCATGAACTGCGGCGAAATCTCGACCGCGTTCTGAAGGTGCGCCACCGCGCCCTCGGTGTCGTGCTTTTCGAGTTTCTTGCCGGCTTTGCGGAACTCGCTGCGCGCTTCGGGCGACACCGAGAGGTCTTGCGCCGAGACCGTGTGCCGCCGATCCAAGTGACGCTCGCGCTCCTTTTTCGAGCGCTTGACGAGCACCGTCAGCGGGACGCGGTTCTTCTTGTCGGCGAAACTGGGGGTTACTTGCACCGTGCGGCGCTGTTCGCCCCAGTGCGGGTGGAAGACGACAACGGTGTAGGAGCCGGGGATGAGCTTCTTGAACTTGAAGTGGCCGTTCATCCCGCTCAGGCTCTGCTTGCGAAAGGGCGTCGTCGCGGACTGGATGCCGACCCAGGCGTTACGCAACGGCGGGATGATTTGTCCGCGCAGTTCCAATTCCCCTTTGTCCGCGGCGATGCTGACGGAAGCGAGAAGTAGCGCGACGAGGATCGAGCGAGCCATGGCCGTGTACGCATCGTACCCTTCGAGGTTGGTTTTGATCAAGCTGACGAGTTACAGGGACGCGAGAAGAACTCCTCGGGGACGGGGGCTGTGGAAGAATGGGGCTGTTCATGCCAGACAACACACCGGCGCACGACAGCCCTGTCGAAGAGCTTGCCCGCAAGCGATCGCGGTGGTGGTATCGGGCGCTGAGCCCGCCGCTGCCGGTCTACGCGAACCCCGACGAGCGGCGATTCCAACCGCCGCTGGGGAAGTGGAACCTCTACATCGGCGGGGCCGGTTCGCAGGTGAGCGGGTCGGTCAATATTGATCTGTTCCCACTGCCCGGAGTGACGGTCGCCTGCAACGCCGAGCAGCTTCCGTTCCGCGACGGTCTGTTCGAAGTCGTCTAGTGCGACGCTGTTCTCGAGCACACGCCCCGGCCGAGCGCAATCGTCGGCGAGATCCGCCGCTGCCTGAAGCCCGGTGGATTCGTGCACATTACCGTTCCCTTCTGCCACCCCTTTCACCGCTACCCGGAGGATTACTACCGCTTTAGCCTCGACGGCCTCAAGAAGCTGGTCGAGCCGCTCGAAGTCGTTCACGAGGGCTGGCGGACCGGGCCGACGGCGACGTTGCTGGTGTTCGTGTTGGAGTACCTCAAGCTGTGGTTCAAGAGCCGAACGATGAAGGGGATCGTCTACGTCGTGGCCGGCTGGTTACTGTTCCCGACGCGGTATCTTGATTGGTTTTTGTTTCGGAAGGGTGTGAGTGGGCAGATGGGCAACCACTGTTTCGTTTGGGCGCGGAAGCCGGGGTCGTGATTGGAAAGGAGATCAGGTGGCGGCCAGATTCGAATCCCCCGCGTGCCCTCTAACGGACCCTTGGCCTTACGATTTACTGGATCACCGGAGTGTACTGCTGATCGAGCAGCTTTCTCACTTCAGGCAACAGCTCTTTCCAAAGGTTATGCCGCGGGTGGTGTCCCGTGCTGTCTTTGCGAAGGATCGAGTCGCGGTCCACGAGCTGAACGCCGGGAATCAAGTTGTAGCTGGCATCTCCCCGAAGATCCCGCTCGCTGTAGACGACATACACGTTTTTCTGATCGGTGAGATCGAAGTGCTCCGCCCACATTCGGGCATCTTCGAGGTTCGGGGCGCCCATGGTGAAGTCATAGAGCAGCAAATGGACAAGGACCAGCTCGGGCCCCAACCTCGTTCCAGCGTATTTGCTCAAATACTGCTCGATCGAATCCAGTCCCCCCTGCGACTGCAACCCCTCGAACCCACCCTTGCGCCCGGCCCCGGCAAACCCATTGCAAGCGGGACAATTCATGCCGATGGGCTCGACAAGAAGGATACGTCCATTGAAATCGGACATGCGTATCGCCCGCCCATCATGGTTGACGAATTCCAGATCGGGATAAGGCTGCCCGACTCGAGGCGGCCAGTTTGGCGGGGCGCATCCGGCCGGCAATGCCGTGCCGGCCAGCACGGCGAGTACGGTCACGAGCACCCTGCACAGCCGCTTGTCTTTCGCGATACCGGCCATTAGCGGTCCTCCTCTTCCATCTGGTGCACCGCGCGAGCAGCGGCTTCACGGACGTCCGCATCGTAGTCTGCGCCGGCCACCTGACGCAGAACAGGAAGCGCCGACAGGGCTTTCAATCGGGCCAGAGCACCGGCGGCCGCCCTACGAACCCCGGGGTAGGGATCGTTCAATGCCTCCATGAGCGGGGGAATTGCGAAGTCTGCCTGCTCTCCGAGTCTCCCGAGGGCGGAAGCCGCCGCCGCGCGAACTCTTTGGTGGTCGTTCCGCAGAACGTCGATGAGCGCCGGGCCCGCCGCCGACGCCTTTGCTCCCATCGACCCCAGTGCCCATACGGCCGACTGGCGTGTACGCTCGTGAGGATCGTGCAGCCCTCGTGTCAGCGCGGGAATGGCGGCGTCGACATCCGCCCGGAGCTGATTCAATGCGGAGGCGGCGTCGGCTCGAATGCGGTCTTCGGGATCGTCGAGTGCGGAGACGATGACGCCGGCGGCCTCGGCACTCTTGAGTTTCATCCGCGCCAGAGCATGAAGCGCGGCGGACCTTACGCCCGTGTCTCCGCGGTGAAAGGCTCGGATCAGGTCGGGTGCCGCGTCGCTTGCGCGGGGACCAATCTGCCCCAGCGTTCGTATCGCCTCCCGTTGCACGTCGGGGTCAGGATGGTTCACGAGAGGCACGAGGTCGGGTACGGCCACAGCCGCGGTCGAGCCGCCGGTGCCGAAGAGAGGAGCCGTCGCGGCACCGGAGGCGATGTTGCCGAGAAGGCGCATCGCCGTGAGCCGCAGTTTTGGGTCGTCAAGAGCCTTGCGGGCCGCGGGGACTGTGATCGCCGGGTCACCCTCCATGTGTGACAGCACCTGTAGCGCTCTCTTCTGAAGCTCTTCCTCGTCGTCTTCGACAACGTTGACGAGCGCTGCAACTGCCACGTTCGCCCGTTCGCCCAGTTGCCCGAGGCCGTTGATGGCTTGAAGGCGCACCGGCTTGCGCCGGTCATCGAGGGCCTCGACCAGGAATGGCACGCCCGCGCTGCCGATTCGGACCAACGCTTCCACCGCGGCCCGCGAAGCCCTCTCGTCGGTGTCGCTGAGCATCGTTGCGAGCGCGGGTGCGGCATCGCGCGCCTGTGGGCCCAGTTCCCGCAAGCCGTTTGCGGCAGAGACGCGGGAGGCAAGCTCGTTACTCGTAAGCTCTTCCACGAGAGCGGTTACTTCTTGGGGTGGCCGATGGTTCAACCGCTCCGTGCGCTGCTTGTCTTGATGTTCGGCTTCAAAACCGTCGATCAGCCCGTTGGCGATTTCGGGCGTGATGTCAGGCCGCGGGTCAATCGTGCTCAACGCCCACAGGGCGGCGCCGCGAATCTGACGATGAGGCGCGCGAAGGGCGCGGGCGAGGTCGGGTATGGCGACGCGCGACTCCGGTCCCATTTTTCCCAGCGCGTACGCCGCCGTGCCGCGGACATCGTAGGGATTGTCGAGGTCGTTTAGTGTCTCGATCAGGCCGGGAATGGCCTGCTTGGCGCCGGGGCCCATCTCGTAGAGCGACCAAGCGGCGGCCTGGCGAACCGTCGTGTGCGGATCCCGCAACGCCTCGACGAGTCGCGGCACAGCGACCCGGGCAGGCTCGCCGAAGCGATGGATTTCGTGTGCGGCTGTCCGGCGCAGAGAGTGGTCGGGGTCGTCGAGGACTTGGACGACGGCCGGGACGGCGCCTTGGGCGTCGGGCCCGATGGCGCCCAGGGCTTGGATCACGGCTTCTCCGACAGCATGCCGGTCGTGTTCAAGAAGCCTGAGCAACCGCGGAACGGCCACTACCGCCGGGCGGCCAACGTTCCCAAGCGCCCGCGCGGCTTCGGAGCGCACGGAGGCATCCTCGTCTTCCAGGGCGGCCATGAGGTCCGCTACCGCTTCCGCCGCGTCGACGCCGATCCAGCCGAGCGTCCCCGCCGCGACCGATCGGACTCGGGGGCTGTCATCCCGCAGCGACTCAACTAGTGCCGGGACGACGTCGGGGCCGGGACCGAATTCCCTGATCGTTCTTGCGGCCTTGAGCCGTACGATCTCACTGGGATTATGCAGCTCCTCGAGAACCTGATCGATCTGCGCCGCCCCGGATGCCATGGGGAGGACGAAGCCGAGTATCAACAGGATCGAGAACGGTATTCGCTTGGTCGCCATCGCAACTTCGCCGTGCAGGTCGATCGAGCAACAGCCCTATCGCCATCCTAGGTGAAATTACGAGGTGTCAGGAACCTGGGGTTCACCCGAAAACGCCTAGGCAACGGCCCCAGCCCCCGGAATAGATTCGCCGTAGGCCGGAGGTCGGATGACAGGCAGCGGTGCCGCGCTAAGCAGGCGCTACCCGCAAGGGCCCGCAGCCTAATGACTCAACGCTGGCTCAACGCGGCGGCGCGCCGGGCGGCAGGGGCAGGTGCGGCGCTTTCGTTTTCCCGCGCCGGTTGGAAAGACGGGGCTGGTTCGGGCGTCCGCACCTGCTCCAGCCACAAGACGCCGTCGAAGTTGGCGCTGTTGCCGCGTGTGGTGACGAAGTCGATGTCGCCGTCGTGATCGCGCGGGTTCCGGCTGTAGCCTCCGGTGAAGACGTCGGGCCGCCCGTCGCCGTTGATATCGGCCAGCTCGCACGCCACAACGAGGTCGAGATCCCCGTCACCGTCTGCGTCGGCGATCGAGACATCCTCGGCGGCCTTGGCTTCATCGCCCTCGGCGAGGGTGACAAGTTCCCAGCGGTCGGGGTCGTCGGACCCGAAGGCAAGCCGGATGTGGTGGTTGTCTTCGTGAACGGAGACGATGTCGAAGTGGCCGTCGCGGTCGAGGTCGGCCATCTGGAGGCCGTCGCCGCCGCGCAGGACGACCCCGCCGCTCAACTGCTCATCGTCGATAAGATGTTCTTTCCACGAGATGTACTGCCCGTCCGGCGTGCGGGCCGAGGTGGGTGTTTCCGCGACGGTCAGATGCTCCGGGGGTGGGTTGCCCTGATCGCAACCCATACCCAGCACCGCAAGGGCAGCCGTGGCGACAAACAACGGCCCGGCAGGTCGGCGTCGCATCATGAGTACCGCCGCGGCTATGTTCCTCGCCACCTTCTCACGCACTTCGACTCGCCAGGT
>JAKZVK010000491.1:0-2517 GCA_047516085.1 Bryobacterales bacterium | reverse complement strand
CCTGAGTCCCGAAGAATCGAGACTCGGCAAGGCTGGGGCCTTACGCCACACCTTAGCCCGTACCTTTACCTTGACAGGTGCTTCAGGTGACGATTCGTTATCAGAATCGCAGGGCTTGGGGCACGAGAGGCCACATTGCGGCACACCGAACGTCAGAGCTACACTCGCAGACAATGCCGCCGAAGCCCCGGATTCTCGCTCGCCCGCGTCTCGCACTAGCACTCGTAATCGTCTCGGTCAGCTCGATCCACAATCCAGCCAGCGCCGCCGATTGGCCCCGCTTTCGCGGCCCCAACGGCAGCGGCGTTGCCGAAGCCACCGGCCTGCCGGAGAACTTCGGCCCCGAAAACGTCGTTTGGAAGACTGCGTTGCCCGAAGGCCACTCTTCGCCCGTGATTAGCGGCGACCGCATCTTTCTCACCGCAGCCGAGGGCGGCGCCCGCGCCGACGCGGGCCGGGAGAAAGTCATCGACGAAGGCGGCAGGCTCTACACGATCGCCGTCGACCGCGGCAACGGAGAGATCCTGTGGAAGAAGCAAGCGCCGCGGCCGCGAATGGAGCGCTATGAACCGACGAACTCCGCCGCCTCGCCGAGCGCCGTCAGCGACGGCGAGAGCGTCTACGTTTTTTTCGGCGACTACGGGCTGATTTCCTACCGATTCGACGGGACCGAGCGCTGGCGTCTGCCACTGGGGCCTTTCAACAACGTCAACGGCCATGGCTCCTCGCCGATCCTGGCAGGCGATCGCCTGATTCTTGTTTGTGACGGCGACACCGACCCTTACTTGCTCGCGGTCGACAAGGGCACGGGCAAGGTGAGCTGGCGGACCGAACGCCCGGAGACGACCCGTTCCTATGTCACGCCCGCGGTCTTCCAGCCGGCACAGGGGCCGCTCGAGGTCATCGTACCCAGCGCCTATTTCCTGGCCTCCTATTCGGCCGAGACGGGTGAAAAGCTCTGGTGGGTCAACGGAGGGGGCTGGCAGCCCAAGTCCACGCCGATCGTCGACGGCGGCATGATCTACGCCAACTCCTGGGAGGGCAGCACGGCCGTTCCCGCGTCGGACATGCCGTCGTTCGAGCAGGTTCTCGAAAAGGCGGACAAGGATGGCGACGGCAAGATCAACGAAGAGGAGCTGAAGATCGTCGAGCCCAAGAGACGGCTCTACCTCATCGACCTCGACCACGATCAGCTTGTCGACGCGCGGGACTGGGAGTTCCACCGCATCCGCCGCACGTCGCGCAGCAGCCTGGTGGCGGTGCGGCACGGCGGCCCGCGGAAACCTGACGGACGCCGGCAACGTGGCGTGGCGCCTCGAGAAATTTCTCCCCAACGTCCCGTCGCCGCTGCTCTACGAGGGCATTCTCTATCTCGTCAAAGACGGCGGCATCCTCACGACGCTCGACGCCAAGACCGGCAAGATCCTCAAGCAGGGGCGCTTGAAGGGGGCGCTCGACAAATACTATTCCTCCCCCGTCGGCGCCGATGACAAGGTCTACATGATCAGCCAGTTGGGAAAAGCCACCGTGGTCAAGGCCGGTGGGCAGTGGGAGATCCTCGCCTCCCACGACTTCGAGGACGAGGTCTACGCCACCCCCGCGATCGTCGACAACCGCATCTACCTCCGCACCAGAAACACGTTGTACTGCTTCGAAGACCGCGCCGGCCGGCCGTGACAGGGAGACGCAACGATGGATTTCTCAGGCAAGGTGGCGATCATCACCGGTGCAAGCGGCAACCTTGGCCGGGCTGCGGGGGCCGCTTTCCAAGGAGCCGGCGCCAAGACCGTTCTCGTCGACCGCTCCCAGCAGCGGCTGAACGCCTCGTACCCGCAACTGGCATCTTCCGCCGATCACTACCTGGCCGGCACCGTCGACTTGACCAGCGAAGACTCCGTCCGTGGCCTCGTCAGCGAAACCCTTCAACGATTCGGACGCATCGATGTGCTTGTGAATACCGTCGGTGGTTTTCGCGCGGGCAAGCCCCGCGCCGGCGGATACAGCGTAGCCAAGGCCGGAGTCATCCGGCTGACCGAAGCGATGGCGGAAGAGGTCAAGGACTCCGGCGTCCATGTTCACTGCGTGCTGCCAACGACGATGGACACTCCGCAGAACCGCGAGGCCATGCCCAAGGCCGACTTCTCGAAGTGGGTTGAGCCGGCGGCGGTGGCGGACACGATTCTCTTTCTTGCGTCCGATGCTGCCCGGGCTCTCTATGGTGTGATAGTTCCTATCCACGGCCCAGCCGGCCGGACTTGAGGTGTTCGCATGGCGAGCGATAGCAACCCGAAGTGGCAGCAACTGGGGGCGTGTGACCCTATGTCCTTAATCGACGCGCGGCTGCAGTGCCATCACGCGGCGCAGCTTCTCACTCGCGTGGCCCGCGGCTACGTTCCGGCGAAGGCGGACGACAGCCATACCAACCTGGGCTGGGACCACTCGCAAGACATGTTCCGTTGCAGGCCCACGGAGCCGGGCGGGTTTCAACTCGGTCTGCGGCTGGAGGATCTTCGGCTC
>JAKZVK010000490.1:0-3653 GCA_047516085.1 Bryobacterales bacterium | reverse complement strand
CAGCCAGGGCGACGGCGAGCTCACCGGCGTGGCGTTGGAAATTCCCGCCCGCGTCACGGTCTCGTTCGAGGTCAAGAAAGGGTACACCATTAACTGGCCCCGCATCGTGAGCGACGACTTTGTCATGGTGGCCGGCAGCGCTCGCCCTTTAGAGGCGGCCGCCCGCATAGCGTGGGTTGAGCTCATCGACTGGATGGTCAGCGACTACGGCTTCGACCGCATGAGGGCCTATCACTTCCTCGGGCAGGTCGGACAGATGCGGCTCGGCAACATGGTCGACCCGAAATACACCATGGTCGCCAAATGCCCCCGCCGCTACCTCGACCGCATGTGATTCACGCAGCCAAGTGAGGCTGTGATCGCGCTAGGTTCCTTCTTGGACACACGTAGGAACTGAAGGCGGCGATTGTTGGTGGGAAGCGGATTTACCGCCATCTTTCCTGCGAACGAGGGCTAACCCTTTGTTTCGTTGGACTTTAGTCCTGCTCGCGGTCGCGGAACTCACTGGACCTGGTAGGGCTTAACGGGACTTGAACCTGGATGCTGCCGGGAACGGCTACATATCACTTCCGTGTCGGGATCTTGGCGCCGTTGAAATACTTAAAGTCCACCTTCCACTTGCTGATGGCAGGGTTCCAGCGAGCCGCGACCTTGAACGGGGATGTCTGCCCCGCTAGTAGGGGCCGGTACTCTATTAGGGCACTGTCGGATGTGACGAACTTGCCAGTGTCATCGTAGAAGGTGGCCACTGCATCGACATTGTCTAGTGGTTCTGCAGAGATGTTCTTGATCTCCCCTTCGACAACGATGTAGCTGGCCCGGCGGCTTGACGACGAAGAGAGTAGGTCCAGTTTTTCGGATCGGTTACGGCCCTGCGGGCTGCTTTGCTGCAGCTTCTCTGCACGCGCCCAGCTCTCACGAGCTGCGTTGCTCATTCCTCCAGACTCATCGTGCTGGTCGAAGAACGAAGGCACCTTGAGGAAGCCCAGAATGATGACGAGGACTACCAAGAGCGCTAGCTTCCAGTGACCGCCATCGGAAGACGCTTCCGACGACCCTTCAGCCGCCGGTGCTGTCGCGGCTGGCCGCGGCCCGTCCGACGGGGACGGCGGTGGTAATTCTGACTGCTCGGGAAGCGCTGCTCCACAGTGGCCGCAGAACCGGAACCCTGGCGGTGTCTGCTTTAGGCATTTCGGACATTCCATAGATGCCCTCCGTCTGCGCTAGTTCAGTTCTTCAATGCCGGTCCGATTCTACCTCGAAACTTAGCTGTCGATAACAACCGAACCCACTCGCTACCCGCCCAGATCCTCGCTAGCCACCTGATGGAACTCGATTTGGGCCAACTCGATGACGGAGTTGCGGAGGCTTTGATGCCTGATTGCTCAATGGGAGATCATTTCTCGACACCCATCCGACGGCGGCGCCTTTCGTCGAACATTCTACCTTGGCCAGTCGGCGAGAGGGGCTGGCCTGCTCGCGAAGCATGCGGCTCGACAAAGTCGGTGATCAGGCTACCACTTTCCTTCAGGCACTTGATGCGGTTGAGGCGGGGTCATTTCTCCATCAACGTAAAGAGCTCTTGTTGCTCAATCCCGCTTGGCGGATGATGCTCTTGACGATGGGCGCGGGCAGATCAAAGCGCGCATGGTGGGGAACGGTGACCCGTCCAGGCTTGTCAGGGTGCTTGAGTTGGACGTGCGATCCGGTGGTCTCGTGAATGCAGAATCCAGCCTTTTGCAGGACTCGAAGGATCTCTCTCGGTTTCAGGCCGGCAAGCTTGCGTGGCATCGAGCCCGGCTAGACGGATACTTTCAGTTCCTCGATCAGCGGATCTTTCCGAGCGAAGGGGTCGCTGGGAATCTCCTCCCCGTCTTTGCGCAAGCCTTGCAGGTGGCAGCGGATGGCGTCGCGGGCCATTTCACGGGCCTCTTCGACGGTGCGACCGTAACTCACGATCCCCGATAGTGCAGGAACGATGACTTGGTAGCCCCCCTCGGTCAACTCCTCGTAGATCACTCTGTAGCCGTACTCGTCCACGGACTCCTCCTTCAGGCGCTTCGTGGCTGAACCGGGAAACGCGGTTACGGGTCGGGCGTCACCGTTGGCAAAGCCGCCAAGCGCCCTTCACCGGGCGTTCGGGCCCCGATGTTTTATTCGCCGCCTCCCCTGCGCCTCCCCCTGCGCGCTGCTCCATTCGTAGTGTAGGCCGAGATCCGAGGGCCGTCAAACGAAGCGCTGCGGCCGGCCCTTGTGCCGCACCCGTCCGCGGCAGCGATCTCTCATCAATCGCGACATCACCTCAAGACGTAACGCAGGAAACGCAGCTTTTGTCCGGATCATATTCCGACGACACGCCCCTTGAGGCCCGGCGCTCGCGCCAAGCGGACTTCCGCGCGTCTGCGCTACGATCGGTTCGACTCGGACCCGTCCTATGAAGACCAGTCCTATGAAAACAAGACGTGAGTTCCTAACTGCCACCGGCGCCTCGATCGGCCTGCTCGCCTCCAGCGCGGCGGCCAAAGAAAAGCACGCCACCAAGACCGTCACGATGGAGCAGGCCCAGGAAGTCCACCAGCGGGCGCTCATCATCGACGGCCATAACGATGTAACGGTCGAGCGCGTCGCCCGTGGCGAGGTGCCTTTCCGTTGGCATGAGCGCGATCTGGCCTATCACACCGACATCCCCCGCATGAAAGAGACCGGCTACGACGCCGCTTTTTTCATCGTCGGCGACGGCGCGATCGCCAACATCTGGATCACGATCGAGAACACCCTCGACCAGATTGCGAAGCATCCCGAAGACTTGATGCTGGTGCGCTCATCCCAAGACGCGGTGCGCGCCTCGGACGAGGGCAAGATCGGCATCCTGATGGCTATCGAGGGGATCGGCCGCTGGATCGACGGCAAGCCCGACATCATCCGCCTGCTTCATCGTCTCGGCGTGCGCTCGGTGGCCATCACGCACGGCGAAGGCGGCACGGAAGCGACGTTTCTGCAGGGGACGAAGAGCCCTTATGGCCCCTGCACGCCGGCGGACCGGGAGAGAGAACGTCGCGAAGCCGGTGGCTTATCATCGCTGGGCCGCGAGGTCGTCAAGCTCAACCACGAGCTGCGCATTATCACCGACCTGGCACACATCAACGACAAGTCGTACTTCGAGGTGCTCGATAGCCTCTCGCGGCCGCCGATCGTCAGCCACACGGCGGTGTTTTCGCTCTGCCATCACTGGCGCTGTTTGACCGACGACCAGATCAAAGCGCTGGCGCAATCCGGCGGAGCCATGGGCATCGCCTTCGCGCCGGCGTTCATCCACCCCGACCCCGAGCAAGCGACGATCGACCGTTTCGTCGAGCACATCTGCTACGTGGCCGACCTGGTGGGCATCGACCACGTCGGCATCGGCACGGACTTTGACGGGCTCGGCCGCACGACGCCGGTGGTGCCGGAGATGTCGCAGCTCGTTCATCTCACGCGCAGCATGCTCGCGCACGGCATGTCGGAGGAGGAGATTCGCAAGGTCTGGGGCGGCAACTTCCTGCGCCTGTTGCGGAAGAACATCGACCGCCCCGGGGGTTAACGACGCAGTGACGACAACCAACACAGCTAGGCGAGCGGCAATACTCGTCGCGCTGTTGATGGCCGCGCTCCCG